>NZ_KV837015.1:0-120793 GCF_001838465.1 Staphylococcus sp. HMSC061G12 | reverse complement strand
CCTGCCACTAACTTATACGCATAACAAAGAAGCCGGCGACTTAGGAATTTACACCTAAGCCTGCCGGCTTTTCTATCTATTTACTACGTTATAACCAATATGCGATCATAATCCAGAATGCGAAAGCTAACACATATAATAATGGGAAGCTTTCTGATACGGGTCGTTTAAGTTGTCTATAAAGAACATAGCCTCCTAAACCTATGGCCATACCGGCTGTTAGGACAATACGTACCACAAACATTTCTACTGTGGCATTAATCCCAAGCTGAGGACTCGTAGTCATAACCTCAATAAGAGATAAGATTAATATCATTACTGTATAAACAACAGTATCTTTTGTTTTGTTAGTTTGGGATAATGTCCAAAATATTAATAGCCCGAAGATAGACGTCATTAACATTTCATGTGCTAAAAATTCCGACATAGAAGAATCAACTCTATATTGCAAAATCGCTACAAAATACAATATAAAGCTGATTACTAAATAGATAATAGAAGGATATTTTACAGTTAAATTATCTAAATTGAAGTATCGATGAATTCCTAGACACAATAGTAATATCGCTACAAGTATTACTACATATAGCATGGAATCACCTCATTCATATATATTTAATAACCGTTTTAGTACACAACTAAACCTAATAAATATTAATTTTTTAATGATAATGATTGGAATTGCAATTAATCCTTCTTAGATAACTATAATTGTTCCACCATTAGTATGTTATACCCTGGATTCACGCGTTTAATGTGTAAAATCCGAAAAATTGTAAAAAGTCAAAGAAAAACTGCCTCACTTTAAAAAGCGAGACAGTTCATCTTTAACCGTGCTGCGTATAATGTGTTGTGTCTGGTGATTTCACCTTTTTCACTGACCAGCCAGTAAAGGCGTAGAATATAGCGAAAATCACACATAAATAACAAGGTACCGTCCAAATAAAGTAAGAATAGACGTTTACACCTAATTGTTGCGTATAATAAATTCCTGATGTGCCCCAAGGGATCAATGGAATAATCATCGTACCTGAGTCTTCAAGTGTACGTGATAAGTTTGTACGAGACAGCTTCATCTCATCATACATATCATATAACAACATACCTACTACGATAATCACAACAGATGCTACTCCTGCTGCTAATACCATAATCAAACCAGATATTACTGTAACTAAAATTAATGTACCTGGTGAAGTGACTTTATCTTTAATTGTGTTCAACATCACTGTTAAACAACCTGATTTTTCGACAATACCCGCAAACGCATAGCCGCAGAAGATTGTCACAATGACTTGTGTCATACTCATCATGCCGCCTTGCTCAAGCAAAGTCGTCGCTTTATCATTTAAATTGACTTGATGGACAATCATATCTGGTTTAAAACCGTCAAACGCAGCTTTAAAACCATCTGTAAAATTAAAGCCATGATTCAGTGCGCCGACAAAGATCGCTGCCACACATGAAACTAACATAGCCGGTACGGTTGAGAAGCGGAATAATAAACATGCGATGATAACAATCGCTGGAATCCATACACTGAAATTAATATGATATACATTTTCGAGTTGACGTAATAATGCATTGATTTGGCTTTTATCCGCACTCGATTTATGATTTAATCCCGCAAAGAACCAAACTATCATACCGATAATCGACGCAGGAATCGTCGTCCATAACATCGCTTTAATATGGGCAAAAATGTTCACGTTCGTGACCATTGCCGCTAAGTTTGTTGTATCAGAGAGTGGTGATAACTTATCACCGAAAACTGCACCTGCAATAATTGCACCTGCAGCCATACCCGCATCAATATGTAATTGATGTGCAATCGCAATTAACGCGATTCCTGCTGTTGATGCAGAACCCCAAGCGGTTCCAGTGGCCATAGACGTTATCGCTGAAATTAAAAACGCAGAGACCAAGAAATAACTTGGATTCAACAATTTTAATCCATAATAAATCAGAGCAGGTACGGTTCCAGAATACATCCATGTCCCAACTACAATCCCTACGCATAAAATAATATAAATCGTAGGCATCGCTGTACTCAGCCGCTGTGTAATCCCCTCTTCTAAATCTTTCCAACGTAATCCTACACGCCAGGCAATTACTGACGCATAAGCCGCTGAAAGAATTAATAATGGTTGTACTGGAATTCCAAATACCACAAATCCAACAATAACTAATAACATCATCACAACGATGGTTGAAATGGATTCAAGTAATGTCGGCATTCTCTTCATAATATGTCCCCCTTTATTTAATTGTTAATCTAATCCAACTTTATCTCTGCCTAACTCGTCGATTGTCAGACCCTCTTCAAAGAAATCACGTTCTAAAATTGTAGAAGCTATGACGATAATCGCATCAATATTCGGCGTTTCTACCCCAATTTCACGCCCTAAGCTAGACCATAAGACTAAACCGAATGCAATATCTTCAGTTAAATAACGATTCTTCACGTGATTTGGCCCTGGAATTTGTGAGAAAACAGGACTTTCGTTAAACAGACGATTTAACGGTTCATCTTCACGATCTCTTTCTAAATAACCACGTTGAATACGTGCTTCTTTTGCTGTTTGCAGTTCGAATCCTAAACGACGGCCAAGTGACAGACGCTCAAGCTCTACCGCATGCAGTAAACGAACCGTATGTTTAGTAATCCCTTCTTTATATAATGAGAAGTCTCCAGAGTAATCAATACGTCCAACGTTTAATAAAGTAGGTCCTGGGTGCACTTCTGGGTTACCATTTTCTAAGTTTGTTT
Organism: Staphylococcus sp. HMSC061G12; assembly: GCF_001838465.1. Classification (NCBI taxonomy): domain Bacteria; kingdom Bacillati; phylum Bacillota; class Bacilli; order Caryophanales; family Staphylococcaceae; genus Staphylococcus; species Staphylococcus sp. HMSC061G12. The sequence continues at coordinate 118,023 of NZ_KV837015.1, read as the reverse complement.
TCCATAAGTTTTCTTCTTTAATAATTTGAGGATAAATCTTTTCAACAATTTCAAAGTCTTCACTTAAATGTTCTTGAATATAAGAAGTGAAATAGACTTTACGTACATTTAAAGATAGATCAACAATACCCTCTTCAAAGTCAACACGCGTACCATACGTTAATGTGTTTGCTTCACAAAAACGTGGGCATACATCGATATATTCATCTTCTAATATGTTAAGGAATCGTGCTGAACCCATAGCAGCTGCCATGTTGAAGAATATAATTTGTTCATCCTTAACGAACGGCGCCATAATACGTGCATAATATTCAATAAATGTTGATGGAATAATCATTTGAATAATTTCTGCATCTTGTATAACCTCTTCGATGTCATCGCTGACTTGTGTAAATTTCACAAAGCTTTCTTCACCTTCATTATTGAAGTGGAAACCGCCTTGTTCAATCGCTTTATCGAACTTTTCGATAGAAGCGTTACGGCAATACAATTTGACATCGTGGCCCTTGCTTGTCATATCAACGGCTGCTGTGACAGCACCGTTACCTGAACCAATAATTGCTATTTTCATGCTTCATACCTTCTTTCTTTGTTTAGTCATGATTATGAGAGACCGTACAATAGCTTTATTGCTAGAAATAAAGTGATGTACGGTCTCTCGAAGTGTGAAAATATTATTTATTCTATTTAACCGTCTTAAAGAAAAATAAAACAGAAAACTTGTGAGACTTGTGTATGCTAGAACACGCACAGTTACAGCTTTCTGCGACCATCAAATAGTGTATTATAGTTATCGTAACATGATTAGACAAATAATAAAATAAAAATTTGTTAGCTACTTATTAACAATAACGTCTATATATTTCATACCCTACTTCTCTTTATTTATTGTTATTGTTAGGTGTCCAAAATGGTAAAAAATATTGAAGTTTTTCCGATTGTGTTTCATTTAAACTCAATTATTGCTATATTTAAAGTAATCTTAAATATCGGAGGAGCGCTATGACTAAGGAACATTCACCTGAACAAGTCACCGAGCACACTGAAGTCTATCAACAATTTCCAACAGAAGATGCACGTTTATTCGCATGTTTAATTTATATACTCAGCTTTTTTACAACTATTATCGGACCCTTAATTATTTGGTTAACCAAAGGCAGTGAATCTTATTTTGTAAATAAGACCGCTAAAAACTATTTTAATTTCGTTATTTCTTATACGATATGGACGATTGTAGCATTAGTTTTATGCATCGTATTAATTGGTATGATAATATTACCGGTTCTCGGTATATTGAGCATTGTATTCTCAGTCATAGCGGCTGTCAAAGCATATAATGGCGAGGAATACCTAATCCCGCTATCTATCCGCTTCTTCAACTAATCACACACAACCACAGCGTTGTGTGTTTTTTTGATGCTTTTTTCATAAACACATTCATTGTTTCTCTGTGTGTAATTTGAGAAAATAGACAGTGCTGAATTAAGAAGAAGGAGGCGTGTGTATGCGCTGGTTTAAAGTCATTTTAGCTGGCTTAGTTGAAATTATTTGGGTCAATTGTATTAAAAATGCAGATTCAGTGCTCAGTTGGGGACTGACTTTAATTATGATTGCGATCAGTTTCGCATTAGTAATCAATGCTTGTAAATCATTGCCTGTGGGAACGGCTTATGCGATTTTCGTAGGTATCGGTACAGTGGGCACCATTATTTTAGATATGGTGGTCTATGGTGACCCCTTCAGCTTTACCAAACTCTTTTTCATCATCTTATTATTGATTGGTATTCTTGGACTGAAACTATCAACAGATGAAACAGAAAGCGAGGGCTCACACTGATGGCATGGTTATATTTATTTATCGCAGGCTGTTTTGAAATTCTTGGCGTGATTCTTTTAAATGAATTGAATCGAACAGGCAAGAAATTTTATATTGTGTTATTAGGTATCGCCTTTATCTTCAGTTTCAGTATTTTATCACTCGCTATGAATTCCATCCCGATGGGAACGGCTTATGCGATTTGGACAGGTATTGGAACTGGCGGCGGTGCAATTATCAGTATGATATTTTATAATGAATCCAAAAATATCTGGCGTATTCTTTGTATCGGCTTAATTGTCGTTTCTTCTGTTGGGTTAAAACTCATTTCATAGTCATGCATACGCTTACGGTGTATTCATTGTTTCTCCTTCTTCCTTTTAATATAATTGATATATAAACTAAGAAAGGGAGTGTTTTGTATGGCTAAGGTCTATATTGCAGGCCCTATCCCACAAGTAGGACTTGATATTCTAGAAAAGAATAATATCGAAGTCGATATGTACGATGGTCCAGGAGTTGTGGATCAAGAAACATTAAAAAATGGCGTGAAAGATGCGGATGCATTAATCAGTATTTTATCTACAAACGTAGATAAAGACGTCATCGCAGCAGGCGAAAACTTAAAAGTAATCGCAAACTACGGTGCCGGCTTTAATAACGTAGATATTGAATATGCTGAATCTAAAGGCATCTATGTGACAAACACACCTGGCGTTTCAACACGCTCAACAGCAGAATTAACATTTGCGTTAGTTCTTGCAGTGGCACGTCGTATTGCTGAAGGTGATCAGTTATCACGTACGAAAGGATTCGATGGTTGGGCACCATTATTCTTCAGAGGACGTGAAGTATCAGGTAAAACTATCGGTATCTTCGGTTTAGGTAATATCGGTTATGCAGTCGCTAAACGTGCGAAAGCATTCGATATGGATATCCTTTATACAGGTCCACATCGTAAAGAAGATAAAGAAAAAGAATTAGGTGCGAAATACGTTGATTTTGACACATTATTAAAAGAATCAGACTTTATCACAATCAACGCTGCTTACAAACCAGAATTGCACCACTTGTTCGATACAGAACAATTCAAACAAATGAAACCGACAGCTTATTTAGTTAATGCTGCGCGTGGTCCGATTGTAAACGAACAAGCACTTGCTGATGCATTGAAAGACAAAGTCATCGAAGGTGCAGCGTTAGACGTTTATGAATTCGAACCGAAAATCACTGAAGACTTGAAATCACTAGATAATGTCGTGATTACGCCGCATATCGGTAACGCTACATTTGAAGCACGTGACGGTATGGCTGAAATTGTCGCAAATAACACAGTAGATGTCTTAAAAGACAACAAAGCACCACAATATGTTGTAAATAACGTTAAATAAGATATTTACACTTAAGTAAAATGAGGCCTGGGAAAATATCCCAGACCTCATTTTTTTATTTCTTTATTTTATCGTTTTAAACGATGTTGGTTGTTTATACAGATTTCGTTTTGTATAAGAATTTCGCTTGATTTGAAATCAATTTAGACGGTGTGCGTTTCAACACAAAGTTGCGCAAGCCAATCATCAAGCCATTTTGATATTGTGCTTTTTTACCGATACTGCGAGAACGTTTAATCACTTTTGCAGTATGTTTCACACGTAACGCATCATAACGTGCTAAAGCTTCTCTGAAATCATAAGTATTTAAGCAATTTGCTAACACAATCGCATCTTCCATCGCTTGTCCTGCACCTTGTCCCATATTCGGTGTTGTCGCATGAGCTGCATCACCTAGTAATAATGTGCGACCATAGACGAAGGATTGAAGCGGTGTTAAATCGTAAATATTATGGTGTAAAATACCCGTTTCACTTTGTTGGTCTAGAATACGTCTGACCTCATTTGGATAGTTATTGTAATATGCTTGAATATAAGGTTTCGTGAACTCTTTAAATTTAGGATCGTTTTCTTTCGCATTAACCGCGATAAACCAATACGCTTGGTTATTTAACATCGGTACAATCCCTACACGACCTTTAGCACCCCAAAACTCTTTCGCTGTATGCGGATCATTCAAAGTTACATCGTCGACCATTCCTCTGAAGCATGTATAGCCTTGGTAGTTAACAGTGGCTTTAGGGTTTACTTCTCCGCGAATAATTGAATGTACGCCATCTGCACCGATACATAAATCAAAGTAATGTGTATCACCTTGTGCAGTTGTTAAAGTAACTTTCGAACTGTTTTGTACGAGTTTCACGATTTTAGTTCCTGTATGGATTAATTCTTTTGGAACATAAGATGCGATAACATCTAATAAAGCTTGTCTTGGCAGTGTTAAATTAACTGTTCCTTTTTTCATCACTGCTTTATTTAATACATGTCCTTTGTCATCTAAAATTTCCATTTCTTTGATGACTTGTCCTGCATTTTTAATTCCTTTTGCCATATCATGATTGCCGAGTTTGTCTAATACATTACCACCGATGCCGATACCTGCACCGATTTCTTTGATTTCATCTTGTTGTTCAAATACATGTATTTCGTGATCTTGTTCATGTAATAAGGCAGCTGCGGTGAGTCCGCCAATGCCGCCGCCGACAATTGCTATTTTCATCTCAATAATCCACCTCTTTTTAACACTTCCTATTTATTCTATCATATTCCCTATTTCCTATGTATCTAGCCGGATAGCTTAAAAAAAGAGGGCTGCTGCCCTCTTTGGTTATTTATAGAAGTTTTTACGAATATCATCTTTCTTAATACCATATTTTTGATAATACGTATCCATCATACCTGCAATATTTTGATCCCAACCGATGTCACTCGCATATTGATGCTGACCAGGATTGCTAGGATTCCAACGCATTTGATAAAGTGAAATTTGTCCTTTATCGAAGAAGTCTTCTCGTACAAAACGTGCACCTCCCATAATTGCACGTTCTGGTGACGTCCATTTCTGCTTTTTCGCATAACTATGGCCATGCTTCATTGCGTCTTCATCAAACGCACCGATGCCATAAAAATTATAATATGTTTTTCCTTTAAACTTAATGCCTTTCGATAACTCAGAACGTCCATGTCCTGTTTCTACTAATGCATGGCTGACGAGATAAATAACATTCACATCATATTTATCTTGTGCCTTTAAAAATGCGTCCCCTTTATTTTCAAGCACGCCTTTGCCTTTTAATAATTGATTCACTTCTTTTTCATCCATTGAGACAGGCTCTGAAATATCCATATAACTGATATTATGATTCTGTCTTTTAATTGCCATAGCTTGTTCAACATCTGCTTTAGATGCATTCACAAATTGACCATTGTCTTCTTTCGTATTCAATACACCTTTTGAAGTTTGAAGTTGAACAGCTTCATCAAATGTATAATTCTTATCATTGCTGAACCAATTCGTTTCATTAATGATAAATAGAATAATAAAAGTTAAAAGAATTAAGCCGACAAACAGCCTGAAAATACGCGTTTTTACTTTACGATTCATTATGCGAACTCCTCATGTATTTTTTCTATTTCAACATAAAGTATGCTGCAATGATTACAATCATCACAATTGTAAAAGAGAGATTGATAATTATCTTCATTCCTGTTCTGTCACGGAATAAAACATTAAACATCATTAAACTGATAATTAAACCGATCGCAAACATGGTAATCGCAAGCACGGCTTTCATCATAATCAAAAAAATAAAACCAAGCACAACAAATAAATTTGAAATCAGTGCTAAAGCTTTTAATATGTTCGGGTTAATCGTCAACACCTTCTTTCTATCATCTACATCTAAATTCTATTAAAGTTTATCATATTTCTGACAGCGTCGGCAGATAGATTCTGTATGTAAAAAAAGAGCCGTTCTAAAAAGAACAGCTCTTATAGAATGGTGCTTAATCTTCGCGTGACATTCCTTTTAATAAGTTTACGAAATACGTAATACTTCTGTTTGCTTCATCGTCTTTCAATAAGCCGACTAAGCTAGAAATTGTTGTACGTTGATTTGGACTTGCAGCATTCGCATTTTTAAGTCCTTTGTTCAACTTAAGCAACATTTCTTCTGTACCTGCAACATCCACTTTACCAAGCATGAATACAAGTGGTGCTAAGTTGTTTAATAAGCCAGTATATTGCTCTTTATTCAACTCTTTTGTGATCTTGTTTGTAATGAAGCCACGTTTTTCAACTGCGCCGATACCAGCGTCTAAGATTTTCGCATCATCTAAGACACGCATTAAACGGATCGCTTTGATGATGACATCTTTGTTTTCTGAAATGGCATCAGTAACCTCTGCAAGATCTTTCGCTTTTTGCTCTTCATGTGAAATTTCCATACGTTTGATTTTTCTAATGTTTTCAGCCATCGTGTCTCACCTGATTTCCTGGGAACACGTAGTCTGGACGTGCCCATTTTTTCTGAACTTGAACACTGTATTGCGGGTTACGTTCTGTATTCACACGGAAGTTAGAAGGGTTAAGTGGTGACTTACCTCTACGTGTAATAACTTCCATACGTGCTGATGTACGTTTGTAAGATGGTGTATCTGTGTCTTTGTCAACGTCACTGTTTGTCAGCATATTGACTGCACCTGCAGTACCATCTTCGTCAGCGTTATTATTCATCGGAATATAGATTTCTTTACCTTTAACACGGTCAGTAATGTGAACAACTAATTCAACTTGACCTGTTGAAGAAACTAATCTAACATCTGCACCTTCATGAATCCCGCGGTCTTCCGCAAGTTCTGGTGAGATTTCAACGTAAACATTCGGCACTTTGTATTTGATACCAGGCACTTGGTAAGTCATATTACCTTCATGGAAGTGTTCTAGGATACGACCATTGTTAACATGGATATCATATTCTTCATCTTCTTTGAAGAAGTTGTCGAATGTTAATGGATATAATTTGGCACGTTTATTAGGGAAGTTGAACCCGTCTAAGTATAAAGTAGGTTCATCTGTTCCATCTTCATGTACAGGCCATTGTAATGAATTGTAACCTTCTAAACGGTCATATCTTACACCAGCGAATAATGGTGTTAAGCTTGCCATTTCATCCATGATTTCACTTGGATGTGAGTAGTTCCAGTCTAATCCAACTTTGTTTGCGATCAATTGAATGATTTCCCAGTCAGGTTTTGAGTCGCCTAATGGTTTCATTGCTTGATATAAACGTTGGATACGACGTTCTGTATTTGCGAAAGTACCTTCTTTTTCAAGTGAAGGACTAGCTGGTAAAACAACGTTTGCGAAACGTGCTGTTTGTGTCAAGAATGCATCTTGAACGACTAAGAAGTCGACTTTTTCAAGCGCTGCTTGTACAAAGTTGATGTTTGCATCTACGATACCAGTGTCTTCACCATAGATGTACATTGCGTCGATTTCATCGTTATGGATACCTTCCATCATTTGATGGTTATCACGTCCAGCAATAGCTGGTAGTTCCATACCCCATGCTTTTTCGAATTTCGCACGTACTTCATCGTCAGTTACATCTTGGTAACCAGGGAATTTATCCGGCATACTACCGCCATCACTACAACCTTGTACGTTGTTGTGACCACGTAATGGATAAGCACCTGTACCTTCTCTTCTATAGTTACCTGTTACTAATAACAAGTTAGAGATTGCAGTACTTGTATCACTACCGATGTCTTGTTGAGTAACACCCATCGCCCAAGCGATACATACGCCATTAGAATCAACCATTTCATGTGCGAAGTGAATCAAGTCATCTTTAGGAATACCTGTTGTTTCTTCCGCAAATTCTAATGTGAATGGTGCTAATGATTTGTAGTACTCATCGAAGTGATCTACCCACTCATCGATAAATGCTTTATCGTGAAGGTCGTTATCGATAATGTATTTCGTAACTGCAGCTAACCATGCCAAGTCAGTACCTGGTTTTGGTTGATAGAATTTGTCTGCACGTTCAGCCATTTCATGACGACGAATGTCGAATACATGAAGTTTGTTACCGAATAATTTATGTCCACGTTTGATTTTAGAAGCAATAACTGGGTGAGCTTCAGCAGTGTTTGTACCTACTAATACCACCATGCCTGCTTTCATTAAATCATCCGCTGAACCTGAGTCACCACCGTGACCTACAGTTCTGAATAAACCTTTCGTTGCGGGTGCTTGACAATAACGTGAACAGTTATCGACGTTATTTGTACCCATTTGACGTGCTAATTTTTGCATCAAGTAAGATTCTTCAATTGTACCTTTAGATGATGCGATGAATGATAATGCATCTGAACCTTTAGCTTCTTTGATACGTAAGAAGTTTTCGCTAATTACGTTCAATGCTTCTTCCCACTCTACTTCAACGAATTCGTCACCTTTACGTACTAAAGGTTTCGTTAAACGTTCTTCAGAGTTGACGAAGTCCCAACCGAATTTACCTTTCACACAAGATGAAATACGGTTAGCTGGTGAATCATGTTGCGGTTGAACTTTAAGAATTTCACGGTCTTTCGTCCATACATCAAATGAGCATCCCACACCACAGTATGTACATACTGTTTTCGTTTTCTCAATACGTTCTTCGCGTAATGCAGATTCTGAATCTGAAATTGCGAATAATGGACCATAACCTGGTTCTGCTTTCTTAGTTAAGTCAATCATGTCTGCTAATGTACCTGGTTCAGTATCAGTCATGTAACCTGCTTCACCCACCATGTGGTTTTCCATCATTGCGTTACATGGACATACAGTCGCACATTGTCCGCAAGATACACATGATGATTCGTTGATTGATACGTCGTTATCCCAGATAACACGTGGTTGTTCACGTTCCCAGTCGATTGATAATGTTTCATTGACTTGAACGTCTTGACAAACTTCTACACAACGACCGCAAAGAATACATTGACTTGGGTCATAACGATAGAAAGGACCGAAGTCTTTCTCGTAACCTTTGTCTTTATATTCATATGATTGTTCCTGAACACCGAATTCATCCATTGTATTATGGATTTCACAATCACCGTTGTTGTAGTCACATACTGTACAATACAGAATGTGCTTTTCTAAAATACGATCTAAAGCTTCTTTTTGAGATGCTTTAACATCGCTGTTTGTCGTATTAACGACCATTGGTCGATCAATTGTTGTGCCGCATGCACGTGCAATCTTTCCGTCGATTTCTACTGCACATGTATCACAAGTTTCAATCGGCCCTAATGATTCGTTATAACAGATTGACGGCACAAATGTATCTCTAGATTTAATAAACTGGAGAAGATTCGTACCTGGTTCCACAAGATAGTCTTTCCCGTCTAATGTAAGGACAAGATGTTCTTGCATGTAATCACCCCTATATTCTGAGGTCTTGCAAATGTGTTTAAGCTGATGACATACCGACAGGTATACTGCATTCTGATTGATGAGGGTCAAAAGAACAGTATAAGAGTCGCATGAAATCCCCGATGTCACGCTTACGTCACAGATACGAATGTATGTATCAACATTAATATCTATTGAAATTAAGCAATCTTTAGATGAACAATGCAACGAAGTTTGCGGTTGCATCTCACTTCCTTTAGAAACATTCAGCCTCTAAAGATTCAACTCATTTCCTAAACCTCTATTTATTTTATATATTCCGTAAATATTGAAGACTAGTCTTTTTTTGCCCCACGCAATAAAAAATAGTCTTATTACTAATTCTATTACTTTTAAAGTTAAATGTTAAGTCCTATACTTATATATTCTCTCTAAAGTTGACATATTAAACTTTTTATTCATGAATCTCTTTTTTTGGTGCCGATTTAAAGGATTTAACATAATGTATTACTCTATTTCATAGACGAATTAGTTTGAATTTTCTTTTAAAAAATACCGACATATCACATGCCGGTATTTTGCTTACTTATCGTGTAATCTACCTAATACTTCTTGTTTAATAATATTGATAGCTTCATCAAATTTTTCTTCATTATGGTTTGCATCTGCATGTGCAATTAATGAATTGACTAAATCAGCATCATTATATTCGCTGACTTTCAATTTGAATTGATCAATTCCAACTTCTACAGTGTTGCCATTCGGTTGGAATTCATTGATGCCATAATAATTATCTGCACCTAAGCCGCCTTCATCAACCATTTCAGATACATCTTGTACTTCTTTTTCATCTACTTTATTTTGATTTTTATTATTATTTGTCATAAAAAATTCCCCCTCTGTTTATCATTACCCCAAAACATGTATTTTATTTATATACAATTTTAAATTTTAGGGTAAAATAATACCAAGACAAAGATTAACCCTGCCTCGGCATTTCATTTATAATTCTAAATTTTGTCTTAGCGCATTTGAAACGTTATTCAATGAACTTTCATCAGGTACAAAGTAATAAACGCCATCACTTTGAATACCTCCACCGCCTTGTAGTTCTAAACGGTTCATATTTTCATTTGCTTTTTGATATTTAGAACGGACTGTATTTAATTCACCTAGAGATAGGTCAGTTGTAACATTCTCTTTGATTTGATCCGTCACACCATTAAAGTTCGTTAGTGACTTCACACTTGTTAATTCATTCGCAATACCACGTAACACTAATTGTTGGCGCTCTTGACGACCGAAGTCACCGCCTGCACCTTCTTCTTTACGTGAACGGATAAACGCTAAAGCTTTGTCACCATCTAAATGTGTTTTTTCGCCCTTCACAAAGCAGTAACCACTATAACTAAATGTCGCATTACTGATAACATCTACACCGCCGATTTCATCGACCATACCTTTGATGCCATCCATATCAACTGTCGCATAATGATCAATCGGTACATCCAGCAATTTCTCAAGTGATTTCACAGCCATATCCGGACCACCATACGCATAAGCATGATTGATTTTCTCTACTGAATCATGTCCGACAATTTCAGCTTGAGTATCACGTGGGATACTGACAATTTCAGTTGTCTTTTTATCTGGATTAATCGATAACACCATGATTGAGTCAGAACGTTGTCCGTCCCCTTCACTTTGACGTTTTTCATTACTATCCACACCAAATAAAGCAATTGTGAATGGATCACCTTTGTTTAAATCTACTTTTTCTTTTCGTAATTCTGATTTGTCTCTGTCTAGAGGGTTATGAATCTTTCCGCCAACCGCAAAAATCTTAATTGCTAAGTAGATTGCTGCAACAAGCGCAAGTATTACTAAAATTCCAAATGCCCATAATAATATTTTTGGTACAAGTCCCATTTTACGACCAGGTTTATCTGTTCTCTTCACCCAACCACTCCTCATCTTTCATTTCAATCCATTATATTATAGTTGATTTTAACTAACATGGTGCTTAAGTCTTAGTAACTTTATTAACTTGATAACCGCCTTTTTGATTTAATATTTCTAGAACCGCTTCATGACACCCTTTATTACTAATAATAAACGGTCCGCCAACCGCAAAATCAATTGGTTCATTATCAAGATTCGTCATTTTCAAATCAAGTTCTTTCGCAAATAAAAACTGTGCAGAAATATCCCAAGGTTTCGCATTTGTATTAATGTGTGCTCCGAATTGACCTTTCATCACGCGCAAAGAATCTAATCCGCAAGCCCCGATTAATCGATAACTGAATGCTGCCGCTTTTAAATCTGCTTGTGTATGATCATTTAAAACATATGGATTATACGACAGAATCATTTCACTGATATCTAAAGAAGGAACCTTAGGCATACGTACTTCATTTTCAAATGCACCTTCATCTCTGATGGCTTTATAAAGTGTATGGTGAGGATAATCATAAATGTAAGCAAGCATCGGTTGACCTTCAGAGAAATAGCTTAAGATAATACAATAATCTGTTTTTTGTTTTACTAAATTCGCAGTACCGTCAATCGGATCCATTATCCAAACATCGCCATGTTTCGCATCTACTAAATCATTATTTTTTTCTTCAGCGAAAAGTTCATGACTTGGGTAATGTTCTTTTAAAAATGCGTCAAATTGATCTTGAATCATTTGATCTACATTGGTTACTAAATCAAACTGATTTGCTTTTGTTTCTGTATGCATATCCGCAATCAGTTTAGGAATAATATCATCTAACCCTTTCAACCAGTGTCTGATTGCTTGGTCTAATTGAAGCAGTTGATTACGATTCAAATTACACACCTCATCCTTTATTTTTCTTATGTATGTTTTCATTCTAGCATGGAACACAAATGAACTGTTAACGACTTTATAATCAATAAAAAAACCGACTAGCTTAACTAGTCGGCATAGAAAGGAAAGTAAGTAATAATATTGAAGATGTTAATTAACTAGTGATTCGCACGTTCTAATAAATCACACGACATGATTTATCATTACCCCTTTGTTCACTAAGTGCTATCTCCTAGTTACTAATGATAGTTTAGCACATAATTTTATAAAATGTAAGCGTTTACTTGAAATTTTTTCGACTTTTTTTAATTTTTTCTACAAGTACATTACCTAAAAACATCAAATTTTAAGAGATATGATATAATGATTGTAATATGTAATATATCGGAGGTGGCTTAATTGAATAAAATAGAACGTCAAAATAAACTTGTTCAGGCAATTGAAACCAACCATCAACTCACTGCAGCACAACTTGCGAAAACACTTAAAGTTTCAAAGCATACGATATTAAGAGATATCCAAGATCTTGAAAAACAAGGTGTCCAAATTATCGCAAAACAAGGCATGCTCGGCGGATACCAGATTCAAAGCCATCCTGCACCGATTCAACTCGAATTAAACGAAGCACAAATGCTAGCTTTATTTATGACATTAAACGAGAGTCAATCTTATTCTCGTTTACCTTATAAAAAAGAAATTGCACAAATTATCAAGAAATGTCTCAATCAGCCAGCAACACATATCAGACGTTTGTTAAAACGCATGGATCGTTACATTAAATTTGAATCTAATCCAAACGAGACAATACCGCAAATCTTTTCAGACTTATTAATTTATTGCGCAGAGCGTAATGTGATGTTAGTCGAATATGATTTGGAAAGTGAGACCTATACTGAAAATGTCATCTTTATCGGATTGATATGTCGCAAAGCTGAATGGCGTGTCGTTATCTTTGATATTGGTCATGGACATACAAAAGAAATACCGATTCAAGCGATTCAAGACATCTCTTATTCATTCCATAAAACATTAAAGACTCACGATATTACTATCTATAATTATCAACAATTTTTAAAATCCAACTAAGGGATACACCTCAGTTGGATTTTTTATTATAGATATAAAATTGTGATGATAAAAGAAACAAAATTATTCGCGATGTGAATTGCGATAGTAGCTGCAGTATTTTTACCTGATTTAAAATATACATAAACAATAACAATTGCCATAATTAAATAGGACCCGATTTCAAATGGAGATTCGGCTCCTGTGACATGAATCAACGCAAAGCCGATAACCGAAATAATCGCCATGACAATATAATTCAACTTCTTCCCTAACTCTCCAATCAAAATGGTACGGAAGAATAATTCTTCAACAACAGGACCTATAATTACTACAAAAATAAATGTGAAAGGTAAAAATGCCGGATTTCTGAACAATAATTCTAATTCCTGTTCATTTTGTGTTTCTGTATACTGTAAATTTTCAGGCAAGAACGAAACCAAATAATTGTAGAGTGTTTCTCCTCCCATTGCAATCAGCAGCATAATTAACAAGAACAACCAATGTTTCTTAACATAATGCCATCCTGATGACAATTTCATAGGCATTTCACTATAGTGAAAATAATAGTAAATAATTAAAAGTGCGATATATGTATTGATTTGACCTATAGCTGAAATTGGAATCAATGTTTCAACGGTCATCGGTACATTAAAATTGGCTGCTATTAACGTTTCTAAAAAAGTAAATAAAAAGATTAAAACAAAACCAATCGGAATTAACGTTAAATCTCTCCATGCTGGCTTATTATTTTTTAACTCCATAAGATGCTCCTCTATACAAAATTTAACTTCTCATGCATTTATCTTAAGTTATCGGCTTTCAAATCACAAATTAAATTTATCTTTTAAGGAATGATTAGTAATGACAAAACAAACAATTGAAACAGATATTTACGCACAACTGATTCATTTGATTACTTTAAGCGACACCTATCATCACTATATAACTTTAAATCAACAGAAACCTGCTGAACAGACTGCAAATGATATCACAACATATCTACAAGCATATTATCACAAAGCACAAAGCTTAGTTGAAACACACCCTTCTTTTATTACACAACGCTACTGTGACTTATTAGCCAAATTAATCTTGCAGCCGTTAGTAATCCTTAACACTGGCAATACAAATGTGATGATCAAAACGTGGCAAAAACCCATTCATCACTTGCTTTTTCTTTTAACCTCACACTCAATTATTGACTAATTTTTTAATATTTTTACGTTAATCGTTTAAATCTTTATCAGTTAGGTATGATAATACTAGTGAGTGTTGTTTTTAAAATTCTCAATTGTGTTAGCTGTCATCCTATAGTACACTAGAAACCATTATAAAGATGAACTGATAATTGGGAGACTGTCGGTTTGTCTGAGTCGTGCTTTAATAGGCGTACAAACAATAATCAAAGTAAACTGTAGCAACTAAGGGTTCTGTTTACTGCTATCTATGATTTACAAAACAAATGAAAAAGCAGCTTTGTTTTTTCATAGAGCAGGTGATTATGATGACAAACATACTATTTAAACTAGAAACAAAATATAATGTTTTAACTAAAAGCGAGAAAAAAATCGCAGACTTTATTTTAAAACGGCCACAAAAAGTCATTGATATGACAACTTTAGATTTAGCGAACAGCACCAATACCAGTCCTTCTTCGGTCGTCCGCTTCGGTTACAAAGTAACAGATGGCGGCTTTCAAGAATTAAAAACGGAAGTATCAAAATACCTTTCCAAACGTACAAAACCCCAACCTATTGAATTACAACCGAATGAATCGATTGATTCTATTAAACGCAAAATGTTGTCACGTAGCACTCAAACATTATGTAGAGTTTCAGATGAAGTTGACGAACAGAAGATTGAACAAGTCTGTATCAGGTTGAAGCGTTCACGTACCATCTTCTTATTTGGCTTTGGCGCTTCCTTTGTTTCAGCATTAGATTTAACACAGAAACTGTCTAAGGTTGGTTTAAATGCACAATGCGTTGAAAGTGTGCACGCGTTAATCAGTTTAATTGCAACCCATGATGCTCGTGATACATTATTCTTAATTTCTAATAGCGGTGAACACAATGAACTCGAAGCCATTGCACGTGTTGCGTCGGATTATCATTTGTGCCTGATTACCTTAATGGGTACACATCATAATCCGATGACACGCTATAGTGATATTGATTTGATTTACAGCGAATCAGAAGAAAATGAGTTTCGTATGGCGGCTACTACTTCTCTGACAGCCCAGCTCTTTACTATCAATGTGCTGTATTACCGTTATTTGTCTATGGACTTTTCAAATGCGTTAGATACAATTACGCAATCTAAAATGGCTTTAAACAACTATAAGAAACATCTTTCTAAAATTAAATTTGAACATTAAAAAAGAGTTGAGCATAACGCCCAACTCTTTTTCATTTGTCTTATATTATTCTAAATGTTGATCTTTGTAAGGTAATTTGTCGTATCCTCTGATGAAGTAGAACGCTGTCATGAAACCTAAGAATAAGAATCCGATAACAACTGATACAACTGTTTCTTTATTAAGCAACATACCGATTAATACGATAATTAAGAAAATAATAGTCGCATAACTTGCTGGTGCCCCGCCTGGCATTTTGAATGGATGACCTTGGACTTCTTCAGGATGAAGGCGTCTGAACCGGATATGACTGATTAAAATCATAAACCAAGGAATCATACCAGGTAAGATTGATGCACTATAAACATATACGAAAATACTGTCTGCACCTTTAATGAATAAAGGTAAGATAACGTTTAAGATAACACCGATAAAGATACCGATTGAAATCGCAAGTACTGTGTACACAGGTACACCATTTTTCATTACTTTCAAGAAGAATCTAGGTAATTGTTTGTGTTGTGCCAATGTATAAATCATACGGCTCGCACTGAAGATTCCTGAGTTACATCCTGACATTGCGGCTGTTAATACTACGAAGTTGATTAAACCAGCTGCAATTGTAATACCGACTTTCGCGAATGTTGCTACGAATGGACTACCGATTGTACCAAGTTGATCCCATGGATAAACAGTTACAATAACGAAGATAGCTCCGATATAGAAGATTAAAATACGCCAGATAACACCGTTAACTGCTTTTTTAATATTCTTTTGAGGATTTTTAGTTTCCCCTGCTGTGATACCGATTAATTCTACACCTTGATAAGAACCTACAACGATTGATAAAGCAAAGAAGAAGCCAAGCCAACCGTTAGGAAGGAAACCGCCGTGTGACCATAAGTTAGATAAACCGATGGCATTTCCGCCGTTACCAAGTCCAAAGAAAATCAATCCGAAACCAGCAATAATCATTAAAACAATAGTGACAATCTTGATCATCGCGAACCAGAATTCAAACTCACCGAACGCTTTAACTGATACTAAGTTCGCTGAAGCTAATAATACAATAACGATAACACCAGGAATCCAATCTGGAAGTTCTGGGAACCAATATCTCATGTATTCTCCGACTGCGATAACTTCACTCATACCAACTACAACCCACTGGAATATGTTACTCCAGGCTGTTAAATATCCTGCTACTGGATGAATATAGTCACTTGCGAAGTTCGCAAATGAACCTGTAGTAGGATGTAAGTAAACCATTTCTCCCATTGCACGCATTACTAAAAATAAAAATAGTCCAACAATTAAATAAGCAAAAATAACAGATGGTCCTGTCCATTTAATTGTACTTGTCGCACCCATAAATAAACCAACGCCGATGGTACCACCGAGTGCGATCATTTGAATCTGTCTAGAACTTAATCCCCTGTGTAATTGAGTTTCTTCCATTAGAAAATACCCCTTCTCTTTCATGATTTCCAGGCCCTATTACAAGTTATCGATAGCTGCCCCATTCTCTCTTTCTATTTCAGCGTCCCAATTTACTAAAATTTAAAAGATTGCGAAAAATTTAACAATGTTTCTTTTTGCTATCGATTTGTAACTTTTCAAGCCCATTGAGGCTATTATACTATAAAATTTCTAGATGAAAACATAAAAATTACACTTTTATGTATGCGCTTTCATTTATTTTTTTTCCTAAAATACAACAAAAGCAGTCATCGCGCATTTTAATGCATTTCGCACTCAAATAAAATATTGTATTCCTAAAACACACACAATGAACAGTGTCCATTTAGTAAATACATTTTATTTGAACATTATAGCACGGAGTTTTATAAAAGCGCAATGTACTTTTGATAATTTTCTGATTCTTTGTCATGTACATAGAGACAATTGTCTTTTTGACACAATCACTGTTTTATATACAAATGCAGTATTTCAATAATTTTCACGAGACAGTCATATTTATGAAAAAAGTTTATGTGAAAGTATTCACAAAAATAAGAAATGCGATTATACTATATGCATTACAGAAAATGAGATAACCCTCTCAGCCTGAATTAATATTAAACATTTTGCTAGAGCGAGGAGTTTTTTTAGGAATGAACAGTGAAAAATATATCCGTTGGGATAATGTATTTTATGGACGTAAATGGGTTAAAGAAGTTGTTAAAACTATCCAAACTAAAGACGTCTTACAAGCGACTTATTTTAAGCGCTATTTATTACGTGCCATGATGGCAGGTTTTATTATCAGTATTATTGCAGTCTTTGTATTAGCCATTAAAGCTGGTTTTGTACAAGAAGTACACACAGGAGAAATCAACACAGGAATTATCAACATCGTCGGATCAGTTGCCTTCAGCTTTGCCTTAGTACTGATTCTTTTTACCAATTCAGAACTCCTGACAAGTAACTTTATGTATTTCACAGTGGGTTTATATTATAAAGTTATTTCGCCATGGCGTGCTTTCCAAATCTTTATGTTATGTTTCATCGGTAATATGTTAGGTGCCCTAGCCTTCTTTATTATCTTACGTTTCAGTGATGTCGTTACACCAGAAATGATGAAACAATTAGAAGTCTTGCTACATCACAAAACAATGACAGCTGACTTTACTCAAATATTAGCTAAAGCAATTTTTGCCAACTTCTTTATCAATATCTCATTAGTTATTGCGATGCAAATTGAAGACATTCTAGCAAAAATGTTTGTGATGATGTTTGGGGTTGCTATCTTCGCATTCATGGGTTACGAACACGTTGTTTATAACGCATGTCTATTTATCGGCGGTGCTATTTACCAATCAGATGTTTTACACTTCTGGCCTGCAGTCATCAATATCATAGCTGCATTCATCGGTAACTATATCGGCGGCGGATTAATCATCGGTCTATTCTATGCTTACTTGAATGACCATAAACAATTTAAGAACGAGCTTTAATATGCATACGACGCACCAATATACTATGTTATAATTTGAGTGAACTGAATTGAAAGGAGACGTCAACATTGTCTAAACAATTAGTTTCACGCGGACTATTATATACATTTATATTTGGTGCGTTATTCTTTTTCTTAAACCGCTCAGCCAGTCAAGAATCGCTGACAAATACTTTAATTATGTCGGTAATTGCTGCTGTGGTATTCGGTGTATGCTATGTCGCTTTGTTTAGCGCATTGACTTCTCCAGCTAAAAAAATGAAAGTCGGGATTGTATTACCGATTACCGTTATACTCGGTATTGTTATCGGACACTTTACAAATCATATGAAACTTGGAGTAGGCCTTGGCCTAGTACTTGGTATTGTCATTGCCATTATCTGGGATTATTTATCAAAGGATCATAAAGGAGAATCAGAGTGAAGCTTACCTTAATTATTATTATCATAGTGCTCCTTATCATCAACCTTGTACCAAACTATCTCATGTACAAACGTTTGAAAGCACAAGGTGAACAAGCAAACCGTCGTGCATTAATGATTGGAGTAGACGCAATTTTATTAGTCTTAGTCATCGTCGGTCTAGTTTATATGTTGAAATAAACAAAACAGAGGATTCAAAAGTTAACGGCTTTTGAATCCTCTGTTTTATTATAATTTTAATTTCATTAATAGTTTGTATCCTCTTTTTCCAACAGTTGCTCATTAAAGTTATAACTGCCCTTTCAATACAAACTGATAAACTAAGTAGGCAGATATCAAGTAAATCATAGAACCTATCATGAACGCGCGAAACCTGACATTCATCGGCACCCTTCTATTAAAGATAGGTGCAAGTATTAAGTTTCCAACGCCAATAATTAACGGTCCTGCTAAAAAGAATAATAGCAACATGCGCTCACCTGCTCACTTAAAAATATTGTTTCATAATTGTTTCAGCATCTAAATTCATTCCTTCTAAATTTAAATTGCTGAAATCCATCTGTTCAGTCATCTGATTTGTATTTACAATTACTCCAAGTCCCGCACGTTCTGCAGCAGTTGCACCATTGACTGAATCTTCAATAGCTAAACAACTCACTGGATTCATATTCAATTGTTGAACCGCAGTTAAGTATAAGTCTGGTTCAGGTTTGACCGCTTCTACATCTTCTCTTCCAACAATCACTGCAACCCGATTTGTTAATCCTAATGCTTGAAGTGCAGGTTGAATCGCTTCACGACTACTGCTCGTCGCAATCGCAAAAGGAATATGTTTAGCCTCTAAATGTTCCATCAAACGACTGATATTTTCAATCATCGATAGATGTCGACTTTGTTGATGATGATCATCATACAATGCCTTAGTTGCTTCTTCTCCAATTTGTGATTCTATATATTGATGCAATCCTTTGGCTGCACCGCCGATGGATTGACGATAAAAATCTACTGAAATTGGATCTTTTTGATATGCAGTTAAATGTTGATTGATCACATCAAACAAATGTTGTTCCGTATCAATAATCGTACCATCAAAATCAAATACGACTGCTCTATATCGCATGATGTATTCACTCTCTTTCTTTCCTATGTATTACACTCATTATATTGAAAAAATGACAAAATTAACAATTATCTTCATTTCGTCCAAAAGTCCTAGTGAAAAAGTTTTTAAAGCGTGATACAATTTACAATGAATTTGAACAACACGCAATCCATCCATCTTATGCCACTCAAATATAAATTATACTTCTGGAGGAATTGTCTATGTTTATAGATAAATATGACACTTTTATTATTAATATAGGGCATCTATCAACATGGCTTAAGCGAAGACAATTATTAAAATTATGCAGACAACTTCAAAGCAGTCACGCTGTTCAAGCAGAATTCACTCGAATTAAACAACAGCCTGTTTTAAAAGTCCGTATTCCAAAATGCAACCTGCCTTACTTCATCAGTTTCTTAAGTTATCACAACTACCCTATCTACCAGATTTTACCTTTTGCAGACAAAGACTTCGTCTATCAATTTGCACCGAATATTCAAGCTTCTATGCATTTCAAACTTAAAATTGACGGTTTACAAGATATGTTTGTCAAAGATAAAATCATTGATATTATGCAGTTTCTTAAACATCAAGAAGACATTAAATATGTACTCACAACGTATCACATTGATATTTCATGTACACCGCACGTATTATCTAAATTGATTCATGCGCTTGCGACACAAAACATCGATGTATTAGGTGCGAACTACAGACCACGCATCGCTCAGCATAAATATTCTACAATCTCATAATTAAGTGTACCGTTCTGACATTCCATGATTGGAGTGTCTTTTTTTATATTAAAACTAAAAAATAAAAATGTTCATTGCTCTTTTGTAATTTTAGTATTAAGATTAGGTTAATTATTTGTAAAGGAGGCGCTTTCTTGTTTAACTTCTTAAAACCGCCAAAGCCGATTGCTCCTCTACCAAAAGAGCAAGTTGATGATACATATAAACAACTACGAATGAAAGTATTCTTAGGTATCTTCATCGGTTATGCGGGTTATTATTTATTACGCAAAAACTTTTCTCTTGCGATGCCTGATTTGATTGAACAGGGGTTCAGTAAAGGTCAATTAGGTATTGCCCTGTCCGCCGTTTCAATCGCATACGGTTTTAGTAAATTTGTGATGGGAACTGTCAGTGACCGAAGCAACGCACGCATGTTCTTAACACTAGGATTGATTTTGACTGCAATTGTCAATCTGTTGCTTGGTTTTGTTCCATTCTTTACTTCAAGCATTTTAATCATGTTTATTATGCTGTTCTTAAACGGCTGGTTCCAAGGTATGGGGTGGCCGCCTTCAGGACGTGTCCTCGTCCATTGGTTCAGTGTGAGTGAACGGGGCAGTAAAACAGCCATTTGGAACGTCGCACATAATGTCGGCGGCGGCTTAATGGCACCGATTGCGACTTGGGGTATTTCTATGACTGCCTTGTATAACTTCGGTTATTTAAAAGGATTTGAAGGGGTCTTCATTTATCCTGCATTACTTGCGATTATCATTGCGATCATCTCTTATATCTTAATTAGAGATACACCACAATCACAAGGTTTACCACCGATTGAAGCCTATCGTAATGATTATCCTACCGCTTCAAGAACAACACTTGAAACAGAATTAACTACCAAAGAAATCTTGTTCAAATATGTGTTGAATAACAAATGGGTATGGGCAATCGCTTTCGCAAATATCTTCGTCTACTTCGTTCGTTATGGTGTACTTGACTGGGCACCAGTCTATTTAAGCGAAGAGAAACATTTCGATATGAAATCCTCTGGATGGGCTTACTTCCTTTACGAGTGGGCTGGGATTCCTGGAACATTACTGTGTGGTTGGATCTCAGATAAACTCTTCAAAGGACGTCGTGGTCCAGCAGGTTTCTTCTTTATGTTAGGTGTAACTATTTTCGTATTAATCTACTGGTTAAACCCTCCAGGTAATCCATTAGTAGATAACTTAGCACTCGTTGCGATTGGTTTCTTAATCTATGGACCAGTGATGTTAATAGGCTTGCAAGCATTAGATTATGTACCTAAGAAAGCAGCAGGAACAGCTGCCGGGTTAACAGGTTTATTCGGTTACCTATTTGGTGCAGTCATGGCTAACATCGTACTTGGTTTCGTGGTTGATCAATTTGGTTGGGATGCAGGTTTCATCTTATTAACAGTGATTAGTATTCTAGCTATGTTAAGCTTTATTCTGACTTGGAATAAACGTGGTCAAGAAACTGTCTAATTGTTGAAAATTGAATATATAAAATAAAACAAGCGACATACGCTGCTTTCTAGCATTGTGTGCCGCTTGTTTTGATTAAAATTCTTCTTTGTCTTCTTGCATTTCTCTTAAAATGTCTTGAAGCTTAATGAACATATTTTCAAAGCCGTGTGCCGTCGCATCATGATATTCTTTCTTCTGCTGTTTGTATTCCAAAGTTGTCCAACGTCTTTCTTTCGGAACAACAGCAGTATAACGGAAGTTCATTTGTGTCATGTCTGAACCTGGTTCACGTTCAAAAATTTCTACTTCAATCGTATCTTCTTTGTCGCTCAGTTCAGGCATACCGATGGTCATCACAATTCGGTTAGGTGCTTCTAGTTCTTGGAAGACCCCTGTTACTCTGTTCTTTTTACCGTTACGTTCATCAACAATTTCATAACGTCTGCCTTCTTCTGGAATCAAGTCAATCGATTGATTTGAACGGTTAGAAGTCATGAACCAACGTCTCATGATATCCGCATCTGTCCAAGCTTGATAAATCAATTCGGGCGGGATGCGCATAAAACGTTCCAATGATATGACTACGACGTCATTTTCAATATTATATCTTGCCACTCTGTCGTCACCTACTTTCGCACTCTTTATTATTCTAACGCATTTAGAAGCATAAGCCAAAGTAATCCTAATAGCAAAGCATTTGTCACTATGCCTCTGTGGTTATTTCACAACAAGATTACTTTAACATTTTTCAAGTGAGAAAGTAAAAATTATTTACGCTTTTTGTTTACGTTTATTCAGTTTTGGAAAATTAAAGATGATTGCGGCTAATCCGCTGATTCCTAAAATAATCGGATAAATCGAATAAGGCACTAACATAAATGGCGAAATACCTGCGACACCCGCAGCCGCAATGACTTGCGGACTATAAGGTAAAAGGCCTTGGAAACAGCTGCCGAAAATATCTAAAATACTTGCTGATTTTCTTGGGTCGATATCATATTCATCTGCGATATTTTTAGCTAGTGGACCTGCCATTAAAATAGAAATCGTATTATTCGCAGTTGAAATATCTGCGGCACTGACTAAACTTGCGATACCGAACTCTGCACCGCGTCTTGATTTGACCTTGCTGCGTACAAAGTTAAGTAGCCATGTGATACCGCCATTATGTTGAATGATGCCGATTAAACCACCGATCATTAATGCGATAATCGCAATATCTTCCATGCCAATCATACCTTCTGAAGCGGCTTTCAAGAATCCGATCCAGTTAAATGATCCGTCGATTAAACCGATAATACCTGAGAGTACTGTTCCACCTATCAAAACAATAATCACATTCACACCGATCAAAGCTAAGATTAAAACTAATAAATATGGAATCACTTTAATAAACTCAAAGCTGTAATCTTTTGTACTGCTGATTGTTGCGCTATGTGTCAAAATACCTAAAATAACCATCGTTAAAATGGCACCTGGCAATACAATTTTAAAGTTTACTTTGAACTTATCACTCATTTTTGTATGTTGTGTACGTACTGCAGAAATTGTCGTATCTGAAATCATAGATAAGTTATCTCCGAACATCGCACCGCCGACGACTGTTGCCATAGCTAGTGCTGCTGAAATATCAGTTGCTTCACTAATCCCAAAGCCGACTGGTGCAATGGCTGCGACTGTACCAACTGATGTCCCCATAGAAATAGAAACGAACATACAAATAATAAACAAACCGATAATCAATAAGTTGCCTGGAATTAAACTTAATCCTAAATTAACGGTAGATTTCACGCCGCCCATATCTTCAGTCACTTTTGAAAATGCGCCGGCTAATACGAAAATCAAGACCATCAAAATAATATTAGAATGGCCTGCACCTTTGGTGAAGACTTCAACTTTCTCTGTGAATTTTTCTTTGCGATTCATTATTAATGCGACAATAACCGCAATCGTAATCGCAATATTTAACGGCATCTTCGTAAAGTCGCCAGTAATAATCCCAACACCTAAAAATAAACCGACAAATAGAATTAAAGGAATCAGTGCGACTGCATTGCCTTTTTGTTTTTGTTCAGACATGATTCAAACACCTCACTCATGATATTAAAAAATCCTTTTTTCAGCTAAGAAAAAAGGATACATTATGTTTCTTATCTCTTAGCAAATAGTTGCTATGGGAATTGGCACACGCGTCGCTATCAGCGAACCATGTTGCCGAGGTTTCAAAGTGCCCATCACTCCACCTCTCTTGATAAGCTATATTTATTTTTATTTTTTGAATCTTTTTAAACCTATCATGATTGTAATAGTTAGTCAATCATCAAAGTATGAACTTTTCATTAAGCAATTATTCTGTTGGTCTTTCTAATACAAATTCTTGACCTAATTTTACATAATCATTACCCGCTAAACGACCAACAGGATGTAACGCTTGCACATCAATTTTATGCGGTTCGATATAAACATCATCAGCGATGTGATAACGTACAACTTCACCTAAGATTAAATCGCTGCCCGCTTTGTCATCACCGAGTTCAATCACACGATCCAGTTTACACTCAAATCGGATTCGCGCCCCTTCGACTGCTGGTACATTAACGACATCTGAAGGAATTGTTTTAAAATCTGTACGTTCTAACTCATTTGCTTCACGTTCAATCGGTGCAGCAGTATTATTAATACCTTCAATCATAGACAATTCAGAAATGTGTACCACAAATTCTCCAGTATCAATAATGTTTTGTGCTGTATCTTTACGGACACCTTCTGTGCGTCCAGTTGAAATCATAATCATCGGCGGATGACTGCTGACCACATTAAAGAAACTGAATGGTGCCGCATTTAAATGACCTTCTTTATCTTGAGAAGTCACAAAAGCAATCGGTCTTGGTAAGACGCTGCCGCTTAATAATTTATAATTTTCTCTTTGCGTTAAATCTTTAGGGTTAAAATGTTTCATCATTCTGCCTCCTTAGTTACTATACTAATTATACCTATAGCATAATAAACTAAACCTTACTTTGCGAATAATGTGTTTGTATGTATAAAAACAGCGTTCCATTCATTGTTGGAACGCTGTCTTAATCATAGCTTAGTTAATTTGTTTACCGCCTGTTACGCCATACACTTGTCCTGTTGTATAACTTGATTCGTCTGAAGCAAGTAAGACATAAGTGCCTGCTAATTCTACTGGCTGACCTGCACGGCCCATCATTGAACTTTGACCGAATTCAGGAATTTTACTTTGCGGTTGACCACCTGAGATTTGAAGCGGTGACCAGAATGGTCCGGGTGCTACTGAGTTCACACGGATACCTTTATCGATTAATTCTTTTGCTAAGCTTTTTGTTAGTGAAATAATCGCAGCTTTTGTAGCCGCATAGTCATGCAAGATTGGATTAGGGTCATAACCTTGAATAGATGTTGTCGTTGTAATCGTCGCACCTGGTTTTAGATACTCAAGTGCTTTTTGAACTGTCCAGAATAATGAATACACATTCGTTGTGAAGGTTTGTGTGAAATCTTCTGTTTTGAAGTTTTCGAATCCTTCATGGTATTGCTGATGTCCAGCAACCAATGTCACATTGTCTAAACCGCCAAGCGTTTCGTGTGCATATTCAACTAAATCGTAGTTGAATTGTTCATCTGATAAATCACCTGGTTTTAAATAAACAGTTCCGCCAGTATCTTCAATAACTTTCTTAACTTCTTGTGCGTCTTCTTCTTCTTTTGGATGATAGTTAATCACAACTGACGCACCTTCACGTGCATACGCAATTGCGACTGCACGACCAATCGCAGAGTCACCGCCTGTAACTAATGCTTTCAAGCCTTCAAGGCGTCCATGTCCTTTATATGATGTTTCGCCACAGTCTGGTTTTGGATCCATATCTGTTTGGAAACCTGGCCATTCTTGTTCTTGTTTTGGATAATCTTGATCAGAGAATTTCGTACGTGGATCTTGTAGTGCCATTATCTATCACTCCTCAATTATTTGTCTCTCTATTGATATACCACAAAATCCATATTTCATTCATCGGCAAATTAAAATAATTTTTGAACTAAATTCGCAAGAAACTCAGGCGCTTTTTTCAAAATGTCTTCATTCGGTTTATATTTCGGATGATGTAAATCATAATCAGATTGTGAACCGATGAAACTGAAAACACCAGGGACAGTATCACTCATAGCTGAGAAATCTTCACCAATTGTTTTAGGTTGGCTCAATTGTTCAACTTTATAACCTGTCTCTTCTGCCGCTTCTTGTGCAATATGTGTTAATGTTTCATGATTCATGACTGCATTCGGTAAATGAATATATTCTAATTCAATCTCCGCATTAAAGGCAGATGCTAAACCATCACAAATACTTTGTAGACGTTGTTCTGCAAGTGCACGTGTTTCATTATTAAATGTTCGAACTGTTCCTTGAATGCGTGCTGAATCTGGAATCACATTCCATGTGTTGCCAGCTGATACTTCCCCAATTGTCACAACTGCAGAATCAAAGGCTGAAACATTACGACTGACGATAGACTGCACACTCGTTAATAATTGACCTAAAATAATCATCGGGTCATTGCTTTCTTCAGGTTTTGCGGCGTGACCCCCTTTTGCTTTAATTCGAATAAAGAAACGATCTACTGCTGAAGTCATCGCACCTGGTTTGATCGCTAATGTGCCCACTTTTAATGTCGGGTCATTGTGAAAACCTGTCACAACTTTAACACCTTCTAATACACCCGCTTCTACCATTTGTTGTGCACCGCTGCCCACTTCTTCGGCAGCTTGGAATAAAATACGCACACGTCCAGGCAATTCTGCTTCTTTCTCTTTCAGCAACAATGCAGCACCTAAAATACTTGCCATATGTATATCATGTCCGCAAGCATGCATTACACCTTTATTTTGTGACGTGATTTCACTATCTACTTGTTCTTCTATCGGTAAAGCATCAATGTCTGTACGTAACGCAACAATCGTTTCGCCTTCACCGATTTCTGCCACTAATCCTGTGTCTAGTGGATAATCTATAATTTTAATCTCATGTTCTTCTAAAATTTCTTTTAAACGCGCAGTAGTGTCATATTCTTGATAAGAAACTTCTGGATGCTGATGAAACATGCGTCTCCATTCGACTAATTGTTTAAAATGACTCATAAACTTTCCCTTCCTTTACTTACAACGTAGATTACTAAATATATTGCTGAACCTGCCGCAACACCAAAGGCTAAATTATTCGTTACTAACGTAACAATCATCGTACCGATAATCGTTGCGGTATTTAACAGAGGCTTCGCTTTAATCGCTTGTATAGTACGTCTATCAAAAGTATTCAACGCAATCGAAACTAATACAGTCGCGAGTACGACCATTGGAATCAGTGCGATAACAGGCCCTAAGACGTAAATCGTCAATAATAAAAACAAAGCAGTCACTAAGGTCGCATAACGTGCAGTTGCACCGACTTTCACATTAAATTTTGATTGACCGACTAATGCACTGCCTCCAAAACCACCAAATAATCCTGCTGCTAAATTCGCAAGTCCTTGTGCAGCTGATTCTTGATTTAAACAACTCTTTTCATTTGTTAGCACATCTAATGCTTGTGCAG
Source organism: Staphylococcus sp. HMSC061G12 (assembly GCF_001838465.1). Taxonomy (NCBI): domain Bacteria; kingdom Bacillati; phylum Bacillota; class Bacilli; order Caryophanales; family Staphylococcaceae; genus Staphylococcus; species Staphylococcus sp. HMSC061G12. The sequence continues at coordinate 90,330 of NZ_KV837015.1, read as the reverse complement.
TCAATAAAGATTGCAGTGTACCTACAATTGCCATCGTGATACCGTAACCCACAATAACCATTAAGGCATGACTTTCTGTAAACAGATGAAACTGAGACCATTGGAGTTTAGGTAATACCACATAGATATCCGCTAAATCTTTTACATAATGTAGTTTCGGGTGAATAAGATGTGCAATGATGGTTAAGACAATAATTGAGATCAAAGGTGCTGGAATAAATGAAATGAATCGGGGCGCGAACCAAATAATTAAAAAAGAGACTATCGCAAAAACATACGTTGCGATTGAAATGTTGAAAATATTATCGATTTGCGAAGACATTAATAATAAAGCTAAGGCATTCATAAAGCCGATTACAACTGCTTGAGGAATGCGTTCAATCAATCGTCCTACATTTAACGCACCCATGCCTAATTGGAGTATCCCCATGACAATCGTTGCACAGATTAAGTATCCGACACCATGATGCATGACTAGAGGTGCTGCGACTAAAGCTATACCACTGCTTGGTCCTGTAATCATTAAAGTCCTGCCTGCAGTCAGACTGAGTACAATCATCATAATCCCCATACTCAATAAGCCGATTGAAGGGTTCATGCCGACAATAAATGAATAAGCAATTGCACCAGGCAATGCAGATAACGCAATTAAAATACCTGCCAACACATTGTCTTTGATATCACCTTTCCATTGATTCACATACATTTGACGTTCCAATTTTTTCACCCGCCCACTTCTCTATGCACTTATCTTAACATAAATTGTCAGACTATTAAGAAGCAAAAAAAACAGCCACACTTATGAGAAATCATAAGCATGGCTGTAAAAAGTTCTGTTTAACTGATAGTTAAAGCTTATTGTTGTACTTCAATACGGTTGTCAATAAATAACTTACCGTCTTTATAAACATATTCCGCATGGTTGATACCATAATGGTATGGTACATATTCATAATTCGGTACATTCCAAATCACGAAGTTTGCGCGGTCGTCTTGTTCTAACGTACCTGCATCTGCATCAATTGCTTTTGCCGCATTGACTGTGACTGCGTTCCAAATTTCATTTGGAGTTAATTTTAATTTCAGTGCTGCAATTGCCATAACCATTTGTAAATTATTCGTTACGTTACTGCCTGGGTTGAAGTCAGAGGCAATGGCTACTGCACCATTATTATCCAACATACCGCGTGCATCTGCGTATTGATCTTTACCTAAATAGAATGTTGTTCCTGGTAAAACAACCGCAACTGTGTCGCTATCTTTTAATGCTTGTTTATCTTCTTCACTTGAAGCGACTAAGTGATCAGCTGAAATCGCACCTTGTTCAATCGCTACACCTAAACCACCTAAAGGATCAATCTCATCTGCGTGAATTTTCACATCAAAGCCTTGTTCTTTAGCTGCTTTCATATATTCACGTGATTCATCAACTGTGAAGACGCCCGTTTCGCAGAAGATATCCGCAAAGTCTGCATATTCTTTTACTTCTGGTAATAAGTCAATCATCTCTTGTAAGAATGCTTGATTAGATTCCGCTTCTTTCGGCACAGCGTGTGGCCCTAGGAATGTGTGTTTCATTGTAATGCCATACTTTTTCTCTAAAGCATGTGACACTTTTAATTGTTTCAATTCATTCTCTTTATCTAATCCATATCCACTCTTACTTTCTACTGTTAAGACACCATAAGACATCATTTCACGTAAAGACTTGTCTGTTTTCTTTAACAACTCATCTTCAGTTGCCTCACGTGTTGCTTTAACTGTAGATAGAATACCGCCGCCTTGTTCTAGAATTTCTAGATAAGACGCACCTTGTTGTTTTAATGCCATTTCATGCTCTCTTGAACCGCCGAATACTAAGTGTGTATGTGCATCAACCAAAGCAGGAGATACGACTTTGCCTGTCGCATCTACCACTTCTTGTGCATCATACTCTTCTGTATGAGGTCCTGCATAAACTACTTTACCGTCTTTCGCAACTAATGTTGCATTTTCAATGATTTTCAACTCATTTAACTGATTGCCTTTTAAAGGTTTATCAGTTTTCTTCGGTAAAATTAATTGTGCAATATTTTGGATAACAACATCATTACTCATTAGAATCTTGCTCCTTTAACATTGGAATATCGACACCTTTTTCATTCGCTGTATCAATCGCAATATCATAGCCAGCATCAGCATGTCTTACTACACCCATACCCGGATCTGTTGTTAATACTCGTTTCAAGCGTGCTTCTGCACGATCTGAACCGTCTGCAACAACAACCATACCGGCATGTAATGAATAACCCATACCTACACCACCGCCGTGGTGGACTGAAATCCAAGAACCACCTGCTGCAGTATTGACTAATGCGTTTAAGATTGCCCAGTCACCTACAGCATCTGAACCGTCTTTCATTGATTCAGTTTCACGGTTTGGTGATGCTACTGAACCTGAGTCTAAGTGGTCACGTCCAATCACAACTGGTGCTGAGATTTCACCATTACGTACTAATTCGTTTAATTTCAAGCCCATTTTCGCACGTTCGCCATAACCTAACCATGCAATTCTTGAAGGTAAACCTTGGAATGCAATTTTTTCTGTTGCCATATCTAACCAGCGCATTAACTTCTCATCTTCAGGGAAAAGTTCACGCATTGCTTGGTCTGCACGTTCGATGTCTTTTGGATCACCACTTAATGCCGCAAAACGGAAAGGTCCTTTACCTTCACAGAATAACGGTCTGATATATGCTGGTACGAATCCAGGGAAATCAAAAGCGTTTTCTAAACCTTGGTCATACGCTACTTGACGGATATTATTACCATAGTCAAATGCTACTGCACCACGTTTTTGGAATTCTAACATTGCTGCTACATGATTTTTCATTGATTGTGAAGATAATTTTACATATTCTTCAGGATTTGCATCGCGTAACGCTGACGCTTCTTCTAAAGAATAACCTTCAGGTACATAGCCGTTTAACGGATCATGTGCAGACGTTTGGTCTGTAATGATATCAATCTTGAAGTCACGTTTTAAAATTTCATTATAAACTTCAGGTGCATTGCCGACTAAACCAACAGATAATGGTTTGCCTGCTTCTTTCGCTTCTTGCGCTTTTTCTAACGCTTCATCTAAAGAATCTGTGATAATATCACAATAACGTGTCTCAATACGTTTTTCGATACGAGATGGATCCACATCTACACCGATAACTACCCCTTCATTCATCGTTACAGCTAATGGCTGCGCACCACCCATGCCGCCTAAACCAGCTGTTAATGTGATTGTACCTTTTAATGAACCGTTATAATGTTGGTTTGCGAGTTCAGCAAACGTTTCATATGTTCCTTGAACAATCCCTTGAGAACCGATATAAATCCAGCTTCCCGCTGTCATTTGACCATACATCATTAAGCCTTTTTTATCTAATTCATGGAAGTGTTCCCAGTTTGCCCATTTCGGTACAAGTACAGAGTTCGATAATAATACTCGTGGTGCTTCTTCATGTGTTTTAAAGACAGCAACAGGTTTACCAGATTGAACTAGCATCGTTTCATCACTTTCTAAGCGACGTAATGTATCTACAATAGCATCAAAAGCTTCCCAGTTACGTGCCGCTTTACCAATACCCCCGTAAACGACTAACTTTTCAGGATGCTCTGCTACTTCTGGATCTAAGTTATTGTATAACATTCGAAGGACTGCTTCTTGTTCCCATCCTTTACATTCAATTTCCAATCCTTTTTTCGCTTTAATTTGTCTGCCTTTCGCTGCTACTTCTTTAGTCATAATCAATCTCTCCTTTGTTTAGTTATGATATTAAATACACAGTTTTAGATTTCGCTTTAGAAAATTAATAACGCAAATGGAATTGCGATTAGTAAAGTTAATGCCACACGGATGAACCAAATCAGAGTTAATTTCCAAATTGGAATTTTGATATCCGTTGCTAAAATACAAGGTACCAGCGCTGAGAAGAAGATAATCGCTGAAATACTTGTAATAGCTGTCACTAACTTAACTGCCATCGTTGACTTCACAACTAATAATGATGGTAAGAACATCTCAATCAGTGAAATCGCTGAAGCTTTCGCTAGCAATGGTTTATCCGCAATCGGGAAAATGTAGATAAACGGATAGAAAATATAACTTAACCAATCAATCACTGGTGTGAAATTTGCAAGCAACAATCCGAAGAATCCGATTGATAAGATAGATGGTAAAATCGCCATCGTCATTTCAAATCCATCTTTCACGTTCACCCAAATATTTTTGAGTAATGGTAAAGAACCATGTGATTGACGCTTTGCTTCATCATAAGCTGCGACAACACGATTGCCGTTAACTTCTACTTCTTTCTGACCTTCTTGGCCTTCGTAATATTCTTCTGATTCATTACGAATCGGCGGTAAATGTGCCGAAATAGCTGTCACTACAAATGTAATGATCAACGTACTCCAGAAGAATAAGTTCCAATGCGGCATTAAATCTAATGTATTTGCGACAATTACCATGAATGTTGCAGATACTGTTGAGAAACCTGTCGCGATAATGACCGCTTCTTTCTTGTTATACATTCCATCTTTATAGACACGGTTTGTAATCAAGAGACCTAATGAATAACTTCCGACGAAAGATGCTACGGCATCTACTGCAGATTTACCTGGCGTCTTAAAGACTGGACGCATAATCGGCTGCATTAATACCCCGATAAATTCAAGCAGCCCGTAACCAACAAGTAATGATAGTGCCACGGCACCGACTGGAATCAAGATACTTAGCGGCAACATCAACTTATCGAATAAGAACGGTCCGTAATTCGGATTAAATAACAATGCCGGACCTATTTTAAAGACATACATAATACCAATGACAGCACCGAGTACTTTAAATAAAGTCACCACAAAGTCTGTCGCTGATTTCATAAAGTCTTTACGAATAATCGGTAATGCTGCACCTACTAAAATCATCAGCAATGCAACGTAAGGCATTGCTACTCCGAATGCTGCGCGAATCCATAAATGAACATGATCTACAATAATCGTGTTCGTTCCGTTAATTGTCACTGGTACGAAGAAACATAAAATTCCGATAATGCTGAATACGTAAAACCGCCACATGCCGACCCCCGTCTGCTTATCAGCGGGTTTACTCTCAGGCTGGAATTCCATATCGCCAGAAACCAAATCTGCTTCTATTTTCATACTTGACACACCCCTTTGTTTTACAAGTACGACAAAGCTGTTTCAACTGACTGGCTCTCGATGACTTAAGCTTCGCATCATGTTATGAATTTGTGAATGATAGTGAAAGGTCGATCAGCTTACGTAAAAATGATCCCCTTCATTTTATGTACGTCCCCTTGTTTACGGACCGACCTCACATTACCATTCTTACAAGTTACACTGACTATTCCATGTTATAATGAATGAATAGTTATAATTTTTAGATTATTAACTGTGGTAGTTTATTGAATATTCCGAAATTTTAACGTTAAAACTGTTGCGTTAGAATATTTTTGTATAACTTGTAATACAACTTAAGTATACGCGTAGATGATTATAAGCTTCAAATATCAATAAACTAATCATTTATAGCTTCAAACTATAACAAGGGGAAAACGCACGTGTTACAAAGATTTCGGCATGTCTAATCAGGGGGATAATTTCATGAAAATTATACAATTAGAGTACTTTTTAGCAGTTGTTAAATACAATTCTTTTACAAAAGCAGCACAGTTTCTACATATCAGTCAGCCATCTTTAACAACTGCGATAAAGAAAATAGAGGATGATTTGGGGTATCTTCTATTTATCCGTACAACAAAAGCTTTAAAGATTACAGAGAAAGGCATTCAATTCTATAAACATGCGACAGACTTAGTCGAGATGTATCATCGTACGCTGGATCAGATGTATGATTTGAATATCAGTGATGAACCACGCATTAAACTCTCAATATTAGAGTCTACAAGTGCATGGATGGCAATGGTCATCCAACAACATCATTATCAATTTCATAAACAGCGCTATCAAATTGTCGAACAACATAGTCTTGAACATATTATTTCCAGCTTGTTGAATTTTGATATATCATTCGCAATTTTCAATGAAGCCATTCAACGTGAAGGGATTGTCTCTGTTCCTTTATACCAAGAGCCTTATGTATTGATTACACCGAAGAATACGTTTAATAATCAAAAGAGCATCAGCGCTGAAGCATTACAACAATTGCCTTTAATCTTGCCTAATCGACAATACCAAGTCCGTAAGCACGTTGATGAATATTTTAAACATATGAATATTCATCCGAATATTGTACTTGAGGTCGATCGTTTTGAAACTGCGACAACACTTGTTCATAGAGGTTTAGGACATACAATCATCCCAAGATTCTACTACCAATCTTCTTCAGCAAATCATTTAAATGCGGTCAAATTAGAACCAAATATTGAACGAACGATTTATTTAAACTATCTAGAGAAACGTAAGCTTTCAGAACCTGCCAATCAATTGATTGATGCCTGTATCAATTATTGGAAAATGAACTAAAATAAGACGGATACTTCCACAAATTGAAGTATCCGTCTTATTTATCTCTATTAATGAATGAAATTATGCAGTAATAATGCGACAAGTTTTGCGGTGCGATTATCGACGTCATGCAATGGATTAGTTTCCGCAACACTTACAGAAATTAACTTCTCATGTCCGATGACACGTCTTGTTAACTCTAAAATAATATGCGGTGTTAAGCCATTCACTGCCGGTGCACTGACACCTGGCGCAAATGCGCTATCTACCACGTCCATACATATCGTCAGCATAATCACGTCATGCTTATTAATGAAGTGGTCTACTTTATCTTTAATCGTTGGAGAAATCTCATGTAAGATTTCATCTACTGTGACATATTCAATGCCACGTTTTTCCGCGTAATCAAATAAATGTTTTGTGTTGCTCGCAGGTTGAATACCTAAAACAAAATAATGCGCATTGTCATCTTCTTCTAAAATTTGTCTGAAACTTGTTCCTGAAGTGGATGATTCTGCTTCTCTAGTATCAAAATGCGCATCAATATTAATAACGCCAATAGATGCATCTGGATGCGATTTACGCATGGCTAAATATTGTGCATAAGCAATATCATGTCCGCCTCCGATTAATAATGAATAATTATGATTGTCAAACATTTTTGAAGCTAAGTCTGCATATTCTTCTTGTGTTTCAATCAATGCGTCATGATCATGATAGACATTGCCATAATCATAAACTGAGCAAGGTGTTAACACTGATAAGTTCGCAAATGCTTTACGTATCGCATCTGGTCCCTCTTGTGCACCTACGCGGCCATTGTTCAGTTCTACCCCTTTATCTACAGCGTAGCCTAAAATGCCAGTTCCTTGTTTTCGATCAAAATTTGTTTCATTGATATCTTTTAGTTCAATTGTTTGGAAGTGTCTGAATTGCGATGAATCTGTTTCACTATCCACTCTACCTGTCCATAAATCTTTGTTGGCTTGCTTATACATGTTCCACATCCTCCTTAAGTCATACCTTGTGAATCATTATATACATTTCTTAACAGTCTATTCTACTTTTTGCATACCCTTTTCTGAAAAAATTTAAAACGCTTACACTTAAGACTATTGTATTCAACCTTTACAACGAGATTTCATTTAGAAGTCATTTCAGGGGAAGTGATTTATTTATGTTTTATTGAGATGTATAATACTATTAGGTTATTATGTATATCCATACGCTTAAAAATACGGTTAAAACTCTCAATACATACTTAAGGGTTCACTCTGTTTGTAATGTATTATATGATAGAAGTTAATATAAAAATGTATGGATATCGCCGTAATTATTGGAGGTTTCATAATGGACACGAAACGCATATCAGGTTTCCAATGGGCTATGACGATCTTTGTCTTCTATGTACTTGCATACGCACTCCCATTGGTACTGAAAGATTTTCAAGGCCAAGTTCCATTCAAACGCTTTGTCTTTGATTTGAGTACACTTGCGCCATTTATCGCAGCTATTATCTGCTTAATTGTATTTCGAAACAAACGCGCTCAGCTCGCAAGTTTAAAATTCACAATCAGTTTTAAAGTGATTGAACGCATTATTTTAGCTTTAATCTTACCGCTTGTGATTTGTATTATTTGTATGTTTGCCTTTAATACTTACGCAGACAGTTTTATTATTTTACAATCTAAAAACTTATCTGTGTCTGTCACATCTATTTTAATCGGACATCTTTTAATGGCATTCTTTGTAGAATTCGGTTTCCGTTCATACTTACAGAATGTCGTAGAAACAAAAACGAATACGTTATTCGCATCTATCCTGATCGGTATTCTATATGCCTTATGGAATGTGAATACGACTTATACATTAGAATTCACATTATATAACTTGTTGTATCACTTCGCATTCTCAATGATTATCGGCGAATTGATCAGAGGTACTAAAGGACGTACAATTTACATTGCTGTAGCATTCCATGCTTTAATGTCATTTGGATTAGTCTTCTTCTTCAGTGAAGAACTAGGAGACGTCTTCTCTATGAAAGTAATCGCATTAAGCACAGCACTTGTAGGCGCTGTTTTCATCTTACTCAGTCTGCTTATCAGAGCAGCTTTCTATTTCTTCACAAAAGATTCTTTAGAGGAAGTTGAACCGAACAATCCTTTAGACTATCCAAAAGATGAAGAAGACGAAGATGTTGCAGTATCAGAAACTGCACAAACAGAAGAAACTACACCAGTCACTGAAGATACAGAGCCTGAACATTCAACAGACGATTCTGAATCTATCAAAGACGATGAACCCGCACAAACTAAAGACACAGACGAACCTAAATAAGTGAATCGCTATATTATAAAAGCGCTGGCAGATATCATTCAGTTATCTGTCAGCGCTTCTTTTTAACCTATTCATTTAAATAAAATAAGTCTCTTTAGACCTTATCAATAATTTCGACACCTTCTTGTTTACCGACAATTACACGGTCAGCAAGATCTAAGAAGTATCCAGTTTCTAATACACCTGTTAAATGAATTAAATATTCATGCATGTCATATGGATCAGTGTTTGGTGGTAATTCAACATCTAAAATATAATTATCATTATCTGTGATAAAGGTAATGTCTTCCACGTTACGACGTGATACTTTTGCTTTAGTATCTTTCTCTATTTTTTTCGCTACTAGCATCCAGTTGAAGCGATCAACTTCTACTGGCAATTTAAAAGTTTGGCCTAAGTAGTCTACTTGTTTCGTTTCATCTGCGATGACCACAAAGCGTTCAGCCATTTCATCAATAACTTTTTCACGAAACAGTGCACCACCGCCGCCTTTGATTAAATTTAATTGCGGATCAAATTCATCTGCACCATCAATCGCCACATCAATATGATCGACATCATTGACGTTAACAATCGTAATCCCTAATTCTTTCGCAAGCAATGCGGTTTTATTAGACGTACAAACGCCTGTAATTGTAGCGCCATCATCTAATAATTTCGCGATATGCGGTAATAAGAGTTCAATCGTGCTGCCTGTACCAATACCGACAACCATACCATCTTTAATTTCTGAGACTGCGTCTTTCACAGTTTGTAATTTTAACGCTCTAACATCCATCACTGAATACTCCTTGTCATTATATTACTCAGATTTTTCTATAATTTGATACGTTGTTTTAGAAAAGAATGTGTCACCTTTACGTAAAATAGAAGGTGCTTCTTCTCCTAGTAAATTAATATCATTTGGTAAGCATTGCGCTTCTAAAGTAAAACCTGAGTGTGGTTTATAAATGTTCATATCACTTTCCCAATTGCTGGTTTCATTAAAAGTAAAGATAACCACATGTGGCATATCTGTTTTCATTTTCAATAAAAATTGGCTATTTTCAACAGTCAGTTCATCACCGATTGTAAATGGATGATCTAAGCCATGATAACGTTCAATTTGAGCATGTAATCGTTCATCTGCAGCTTTGCCGATATCTTCAAATCGCATTGATTGTTTACCTAATACCTGAATTAAATCTACAGTATCATTAAGCGTTGGTAAATTCTTGTCATTTAATAAATGCATTTTCAATGTTGAACTTGTTAAGATATGGTTGTTCACCTCTTTATTATCTCTGTTCAAGTTGAAATAAACGTGGTTAGTCGGATTAAATAACGTTGTTTCTGTTGCTTCTGCACTATATTCAATCGTCCATCGATTGTCGATATCATACGTATGTATAATCTTTAGTTTAATATCGCCCGGGTAATAATCATCTGCTGATTTAACAGTTGTAGTAAAGATAATTTGAATATAGCCGCCATTGTCATCTTTAATTTCATAATCAAAATAGTGTTTATTAATTCCGTGAAAACCGCCGTGTAAATGATGAGGCGGATCATTTTGTTCAAGTTGGTAAGTTTCACCCTCTAATTCAAAACGTCCGTCTTCAATACGTCCCCCAAAACGACCGACACTTGCGCCGAAGTAATACGGATTTTCATGGTAATACTCATCCGCTTCAACGACATTTCCTAACACAATATTATTATCTTCATACTTCCAAGACACAATACGCGCCCCAAAATTTGAAAAGATAATTTTCGCTTGGTCGTTATCAACCTTGATTAAATCCAAACCGTTTCTTTGGTGCTCCACTTCTGTAAACATCATTTCAATACACCCTTTCCTTGCCCGATGAAAATCATCAGCCTCTATCAGGCAGCAACATAATCAAGACACCGATAATACATACAATGCCGCCGATGACATCATATTTATCTGGCATCTGTTTATCAAAAACATATCCCCATATAATACTCATGACAATGAACACACCGCCATATGCTGCATATACTCTGCTGAATGTTGGAAATACTTGGAATGTTGCGATGATACCGTATGTAATTAACAGGATACCTCCAAGCATCCCTAACAACGGTGATTGTGCATCTCTCAACCACAACCAAATTAAATAACCGCCGCCGATTTCACACAGCCCTGCTAAAATAAAAATTGCAATTGGATACATCATATACTGACTGCCACCTATTTTTTATAATACTTTCCTCACTTTATATTTTAACAATAAGGCGCATGGTTTACTAGATGAAATCCAGTAAACCATGCGCCATTTAGAAATCTTTTTATAGGATTGTCATTTTTATTTTTTAATTGCACGTTTCAACGCTTTAAAGATATTCTTATCGAACGTTAAAACTGAATCACGATAACTTCTCACTGCTATCCATACGAGTAAAACAAGTACGATTACAGATAAACCCATGCTCACTATGATTTCCCATAGTTCCAAATTCGGTGTCGAAGCTCTAACAAATAATAAGAATGGTGATAACAATGGAATAAAGCTTGCTACTTTAGCTAACATCATATCTGGATTGTTCATACTGAATAATGCGATATAAAAAGCAATGAAACTAATAATTGTCATCGGCATCAACGACTGATTTAAATCTTCAATACGTGTCGCAAGTGCGCCTAAAATTGTTCCTAATACAGTATATGAAACCACGCCGATAATGATAGAAAGTACGCCGACAATAATCAATCGTGTTGTCGTAGGTGTCATAGTCATATCAAACTTTTTCATTAAGTCGCCTGCATCTGAAAAATACAGTGCTGCGGCACCAATCACAACTAAAATCAACACTTGTGTAAAAGCGACACAAATCATCGCTAGAATTTTAGCTAAGATATGCTTCACAGGTGAAATACTCGTAATGACCATTTCAATAACGCGTGATGTTTTTTCTGTCGCAACTTCCATTGCTACTTGGTTGGCATAGTTCATAATCACAATGAACATCAACATGATGCCCGCATATAAAATAATCCAATTTAAAAATTTATTGCTTTGAGAAGTATCTGAGCCACCTTTACCGATTGCTTTTGAAGTGACTTCACTTTTTTGTTGTAAATCAGAAAGTTCTTTCGGACTTAAATTAATTTGTTGAGCTGCTGCTTGGGTTTGAATCGGTGTTAAAATACTTTCTAATTTTTGAACACTCTCATCAGAAGGTGCGTCTTTACTAACAACTTCGCCTTTAATTTTTTGTCCTTGTCGATCAATGATATAAGCTTTATCAATTTTATCTTTCTTTATTTCTTTTAACGCTTGTTCTTTAGATAAGATTTTAAATTCTGTACCTTTTTCTTCAATATGTTTGCTTTGTGCTTTGACCATTTGCGCAATTTTCGGTTCATTAGAAGCAATGCCGATTTTATCCGGCCCGTTATCAAACAAATCGATAATCTTATTGAAGTTAGCTGCCGCAATAATAATCACTGCTAAAATGACCGTCATAATGATAAATGCGCGTGATTTCACTTTATTCTTATACGTCAAATTGAACGTAGCTAAAAATTTATTCATGAATATCACCTACCTGTTGAATAAAAATATCTTGAATTGAAGGTTCAAGCACTTGGAATCGTTTCACAAACCCATGTTGAGCTACTACGTCAAAGACACGTTTTGCGGCTGCTTGATTTTCTACAGAAACAGTAATCATACGTTTTGAACGTTCTACACGTGTAACACCTTCAACTTCTTCTAAATTTTCTAAAGCATCTTCAGTTTCAATCACAATTTTCTTCAAATCAAATTGATCTTTAATCGATTGTATGTCGCCTTGTAAAACTAAATCACCATGATTCAAAATACAGATATCATCACACAGTTCTTCTATATGCTCCATACGATGTGAACTGAAAATAATAGTAGTCCCTTGTTCGTTCAGATCTTTAACTGCTGATTTTAATAATTCTACATTGACTGGATCTAAACCACTGAAAGGTTCATCTAAAATCAATAATTCAGGTTTATGAATCAAACTAGCTAACAATTGAATTTTTTGTTGGTTACCTTTAGATAATGATTCAATTTTCTTATCTCTGTTCTCGTTAATCTCAAAGCGATTTAACCAATAGTCTAACGCTTGATTAAAATCTTTTTTTGACATTCCTTTTAAAGTCGCAAGATAACGCAACTCATCTGCGACTTTCATTTTTGGATGCAAACCACGTTCTTCAGGCAGATAACCTACTTGGTTAAACATATGTTCACCCATCTTTTCACCATTATATGTAACGATCCCTTTTGTTAATGGTGTCAGTCCTAAAATCATACGGAATGTTGTCGTCTTCCCAGCACCATTTCGTCCTAAGAATCCTAACATCTTCCCTTTTTCAAGTGTTAATGAAATATCGTTGACCACTGTCTTATCGCCATATTGCTTTGTTACATCTTCTAAAACTAAAGCCATCGTGCATCACTCCTTATCGTTGGTGTTGGAAAAGCAACTCTGTTAATAATATATCATAAGTATATGATAATAATATTATTAAATATCTAACTTTACAAACTGTTCACAAAGAATTTACACTTATTTGCTTTTATAATACTTGTAAATTTTTATGTAATAAAAACTAACATTAAAGACAAACAAGATAAATAGCAGTGTTAAAGCTAATGATTGTGTATGACCTGTAATTGCTGAATAGAATGCCAATACGAGAATCAAAATAGTTAATGCAAGTAAGTTATATTGAAGTAACTTAAATATCGCTGAAAATGTAACATATCTCTCGCCTTCATCCATAGCTTTAATCAATTTATCTACATAATGCTCATCATTAACTTTTGGCATCCTTTCATCTAATTTAGGTAAATAGATTTGATAGACAACACTAAAGATAGACGTAATTAAAAATGGAATAATTGTCAGTCCCCAGTAATTATCTCCTGCTTTAAAAATCGTAACTAAAATGATATTCGCTATCACAATAAACAATCCTAAATTATTTAAAACTGAAGCAATGAATTGTTTGCGATTCGCTAAAGTATCATAATGATCTCCTAATGCTTCATCTTCTTCTGAGAGATGTTTATAATTTTTAGCTTGAGACAACTGATGAACCATTAAAACTCCAATTATAAAAATTAATAGTGTAGTAATAACTGTTGATATAATCGTTTCATTTGGACCAAATAGTGGTAACCGTGATTGTTCACTTAGAAAACTGAAGTATAATCCTACACATCCGCCTGCTAGTCCACCTAATGCGATTTTCCCTGCATATTTCCAATTCTTTTTCGTGCTACTCATAGTCGTCCTCCTCGAAAATGAAAATATCTTCAATGCGTTCTCCGAATATCCGCGCAATTTTTGCGGCAGTCAGTACGGAAGGCATAAATTCATTTCGTTCAATTAATGAGACGGTTTGTCGTGAAATCCCTGCTTTTTTCGCAAGTTGTGTTTGATTATAGCCATCTCGTGCCCGCAATTCTTTTAATCGTGTTTTCATGCGCCTTACCTCCGTTAATACACATGCTATATGATAATAGTCAATTTGACAAGTATATTAGTCAAATTGACACATATAAATAACAAAAAGACGATACCTTCTATATAAAAGTATCGTCTTTTTGTTATTTTGTTATTCGATTTTAGGCGTGTCTGTAACGTTGTCCAACAGGCTCTGGACCATAAGCATTGTGACCTTCTTGTGACTTTTGTACACCTACGACAATCACCCAAATTACAAATACTAGCTGTGCAATAGAGATAATGGCATCTACAATTGTAGCAAACATGCCATCTCCTAAATCCACAAATAAAAGAATACGTTCTATTACTAATAGCGCAGAAAAGATAATTGGGACCACCATTGTATTGCCTGTATCATGGAAACGTCTTGCAAGCAAAGCGACCCATGGAATGAAGCTTGCGATTTCAAAAAGTGTTGTTAAACCAAAAGAAGTATTATCAAAACTTTGGTTCAAACCTAATAAAGCATCCAGACTATTCAATACAATGTTAATAATCGTTGTCCATAGTACCATAAACCAGAACTCTGAACGTCGTGATCTCCCGTTGAAATCAATGTAACGTTTCCAGAATAAAACAAAAGCTTCTACGAATCCGACACTCTTTTTGTGTTGTTCATGCATCATATATCTCCTCCATTTTTAGATTCTATATGAACTACTTTCTAATAGATGCTTATCTCAATAAACGCTAGCAAAATTAAAAATCTGAACCTGAATCATGACTGGTCGTACTGCCTTTTGTCGATTGAGCTGGTTTAGCATGAGATGTATTAGAGGCTGGCGCATTACCTTGTTCATAGCGATGCACATAAGGACTGCGACCATATTTATTATCTTTATCTTGACTCGGTAGACAAAGCACTACAAGAACATAAATCCACAAACCTAAATAGACCAAGCTGATGATTAAAAATATAATTAACGCTGGTGTTAGTTCAGTTGATTCATCCATATTAAGTACAAAATTAAACACATTCATCACAATGCTCAATACGAACATAACAATCGGCATCACCATAGTTCTGCCTGTATCATGAAAACGTCTGATCATAACAGCCCAAGTTGGGATAAATGTAGCTAAGGCAAACAATACATAAACCAACGTGCAGATTAGGAATAAAATCATACCCATAACTGCTACTCCACTGGAATCAACTGCAGCTCCACCGACTAAAAATATGGTTCCTAAAATCATCACAAAAGTTAATGGCGCATATAAAATCAACATCCATAACGCCGCAAACCAATATTCTGAGCGTGTCGATCTGCCTGTAAAATTAACATAATTTTTCCAGAAAAGTTTAAACGCTTCTAAAAACCCAACACGTCTTATCATACTCATCCTCCTCTCTAACTTTTTGTTTTACGATACTTCTATGTATTACAACTTACTCTTTTATGTCTTTTAAAAGGTAATAGTTATTTAAAACTATTCTTTTTTATTTTAACAGACTTATTGTAAAATTAGCATAGTTTTTCTGAACTTTACAATATCTACAAACTTCTTCTTCAAACGAAATATTGTTATTCCTTATCATCTTTGCGTAAAATAGAAAGTACTGTATTAAATAGATGAGGAGGAAAGTCATGGATTTTATTCATCGCACAACCGAGGAAATCGCACGTGATCTATTAGGAGTTAAAGTCCAATTCGACGATGGTGAACAAACGTATGCTGGTTATATCGTTGAAACAGAAGCCTATTTAGGCGATGTTGATCAAGCTGCTCATACGTACAATGGACGAAATACACCTCGTGTACAATCCATGTATAAAGATGGCGGTACAATCTATGCACATGTCATGCATACACATCTATTAATCAACTTTGTGACACAACCAGCAGGTACTGCCCAAGGGGTACTAATCCGTGCACTAGAACCCGAAACGATTACTGAACAAATGAAAGAAAATCGTAACGGCAAAGATGGTATAGACTTAACAAACGGTCCAGGTAAATGGACACGTGCCTTTAATATGACAATGGCCTTAGATGGTTTTAAATTAAATGAAGGCCCTCTAAAAATCGATACAAAACAACGTCGTTATCCAGTTGATATTGTTGAAAGCCCACGTATCGGCATTCCTAATAAAGGCGAATGGACACATAAACCATTACGCTTTACTGTAGAGGGTAACCCTTACGTTTCACGTATGCGGAAATCTGAGATGAAACCCGCGCAAGAAACTTGGAAACCTTAAATGGATACTAAATTTAATAGTTATTGATAAACGAAAAAAAGTGGTCCTCCTTATGTTCAGGAGAGACCACTTTTTTCATAGTTCTATAATGGTATTTGTTTGTAGAGATAAAGGTACATTGATGACACGTTGATTCAGCGAACCTTTGAATGCTAAGCCTGGTTGATAAAGTTGTTGGACAAAAGGTCCATCTACTAAGACATCAATTTGTTTTAAAAGTTCTTTACGTGCTTTTGTATTATGTTTTAAATTCTCAAACATAAAACCAGACCAAACCCAAATCGTTTTAGTATGACCAAAACGTGCTCTGAATGCTTCAATCAAGGGTTGGATAATGTCTATATTACAAAATGGTTCGCCGCCTAACAGGCTTAACCCAGCAATATAATCTGGTGCACAAGCATCAAGGATTTGAGTCAACGTTTCATCTGTAAAAGGTGTGCCATATTTAAATTTTTGTGCTGCGACATTATAACAGCCGGCACATGCAAAAGGACAACCTGATACATACACACTGCATCTGACCCCTTCTCCATCCACAAACGATTCTTCTTCAATCTTTGCGAGATAACCTTGTCCCGTTTCAACTTGTGCATATAACATCGTTATTCGTTTCCTTTCATATGTTTCACACGTGCAGCAATTTCTTTATGACGCCCTTCAATCGTTGGTCTTTGAACAGGATTACCAAGATAACCGCAAGTTCTTTTAACCACATCTACTGTATCAGGATCATGATTACCGCAATGTGGACATTCATAGCCATGTGCTGTTGTTTTAAAGTCCCCTTCAAAGCCGCATTCATAGCATTTGTCTATCGGCGCATTCGTACCTAAATAACTGACTTTATCATATGAATAGTCCCATACCGCTTCTAGCGCCTTTGTATTATGTGTCAATTTAGGATACTCACAATAATGAATATAACCGCCGCTCGCTAAGAAAGGATAATCTTTTTCAAAATCCAATTTTTCAAACGGTGACACTGCTTTACGTACATCATAATGGAAAGAGTTTTGGTAATAGCCTTTATCTGTAATATTTGGGATTAATCCAAAACGTTCTGTATCTAAACGACAGAATCGATCTGTTAATGATTCACTTGGTGTACTGTATAAGCTGAAGAAAATATCGTAATCATCTGTCCATTGATATTGGAAATCTTTCATGCGTCTTAAAATGTCTAATGTGAATGTTTTCGCTTCTGGATTTGTTTCCCAGTTACGTCCATAAAAAACAGTTGCTGCTTCATAAAGACCAATATAGCCCATTGAGATAGTTGCGCGTTTATGTTTGAATAATTCCATCACATTATCATCTTCTTTTAAGCGATTGTGGAATGCACCGCTTTTATAAAGGATTGGTGCGTTATTTGGAATCACAGATTGAATACGTTCAATGCGATAAACTAATGCATCATGAATCAATGTCATACGTTCATCAAGTAATCTCCAGAATGCAGCTGGATCGCCTTCTGTTTCAATCGCAATACGCGGTAAGTTCAAAGTAACAACACCTAAATTACAACGACCGCTGTTTTCATTTTCACCTTTTTCGTTTTGCCATGCTGGTAAGAATGAACGACAACCCATCGGCGCTTTAAAATCACCTAAAATTTCAACGGTTTTATCATAGTTCAAAATATCTGGATACATACGTTTAGTAGAACATTCTAAAGCTAACTGTTTTACATCATAGTTGATATCTTCAGGCGCAAAATTGACACCTTTTTTAATGGAGTAAACCAATTTAGGGAAAATGGCAGTCACATGATGATGTCCTAAACCTTGAATACGAGTTTTCAAGATTGCCTTTTGAATCATTCGGCTGTATGTATCTGTGCCTAAGCCGAAACCTAGTGTCACGAAAGGTGTTTGTCCATTAGACGTATAAAGTGTATTAATTTCATATTCTAAACTTTGCATCGCATCTTTAATATCTTTTTCAGTTTGCGTACGGACATAATCATCCAATTGTTCAGGATATACAAATTTTTCTCCGATTTCGCGATGTTTTCTGGCGTTACATTCTGCATATTGACTTAATACTTCATCAATACGATCAACTGTACAACCACCATATTGACTGCTTGATACGTTCGCAATAATTTGAACGATTTGAGCTGTCGCAGTTTGAATGGACTTTGGTGATTCTACTTGTGCATTACCAATTTCAAACCCTTTTTCCAACATCCCTTTAATATCAATCAAGCAACAGTTTGTTAGAGGTTGGAATGGGTGATAATCTAAATCATGGAAATGAATATCTCCATTTAAATGTGCTGCTGCCACATGTTTTGGTAATAAGTGTTCTAAGGCATATGATTTTGAAACGACACCTGCAGTTAAGTCACGCATTGTCGTAAATGTTTCACTGTCTTTATTCGCGTTTTCATTAACTACTGTCGGATCTTTATTAATTAAGCGACTTAAGCTTTCTTCTAGTTTCAACATAGAATTCCCCTTTTCTACTATATCTTGTGTTCTAAATACTAAATTACCACAATATATAGAATTTAGAAGAGGATGACCATACTTTTAACAGATATGTCAAAATGTTGTGGCTTTATTTTGAATAGAGTATTTAGGACGACTCTATTTCCAACTTTTTCTAACTACGCAAAAATGCCCTCATCTATATATCATAGACAAGGACATCTCATCAATTCACAAAAACTATTACAATCTGTAAATAGTCTACCCTAAGTTTCTAAATCATTTTGCTTATTTAATCTGTCACATTGTTTATGTTGGAGTCACACACAAACAACTGTCAAGACTCATCCTTTATTACTTTGGATGTAATCATTCATGTATATATGTTAACATTCTTTGAAAAAAGTTAGTGTCCATATTTTAAAATTTAGAGTTGAAGCACTGTATGATAGTTTATTTAACAGTCCGACCACTCAAAATCACGTAGAAGTTTTTAAGATAAAGCATTCATTAAAAATACGTTCAATTTTGAAATTTTGTAAATTATGATGAGTCAGTTGACAGCTTAAATAAGCAGTATATATATAATTCTCGCCACTAATCAAATAGTTGGTTATGTCGTATATATATTTTGTCGATGAACGACTCAACTCTATACGCAAATCCTGATTGATGTCTATTATCATAGCGGTATTTGTCTCGGGTGTTATGACAACCAAATGATACTTCACATTATTTTCAGCACGATCAACTTTAAAAGTATGACTGGCTGTAATAATATTCGTGTTGATATTGTTTTCGAGAGAAACATTCCAATTATTTAACTCAACTTCTATACTGATGTGTAGCCCTGAGATGTGATGTTGGTTCTTATCATAATAGTATAAAAACGGTTCAACAACTGGTGATGTCGGTTCTATCAGCACGGTTTCTTTGAATTGTGAATAACTAGGTCTCACTCCCTGACCCCCTTCGACAGAGAATTAATATACTCCTATTATAAATTCAGCTCAGTTTCTAAAGATAGATATAAATCAATACACATTTATGTCAAAATGTTTCTTATAGGTACTAAATAATACTCATCTGTAATTTTGTTATTTACCAATCATTTTATTTTGTACAATCCATCATTTTTTATGAATCTAATTGCTTTGTGCAAATTAATGTTCTATAATAAGTGTAAGCGTTGCCAGAGCCTATGGACTCAAAGGTCCAGCTCTTCGTGATTGCCTATACCAAAACCAATTTGTTACTAAAAAAGCGGTTCAACCCTCTACCAGTTGAACCGCTCTCCTTATATTTCCACTTATTTTTGTATATTTTCATACAATGATTTTTGTGCTATTTTCTAATTTAATCCACGTTGTTCTATCCAATTTTTTAGATATTGATCAAAAATGACTGACGTTTGTTGTAAATCTTGAATATTTGATGCATCCAACATCGTCGCAATTCGTTTCATTTGTTCAAGAAACGCTTCTACATATTCTACAGTTTGTGTAATCCCATTATTTTCAACTTGTTCTAAGAAAGGTCGAGACATACCTACTGCATCTGCACCTAGCGCAATACATTTCACAGCATCCAGCGGGTTACGTACACCGCCGCTCGCAAATACAGTCATTTTATTTTGTAGTGATTGGCTTTCTAATAAAGATTCGACTGTTGATTGTCCCCAATTTTGAAGGTAAGACATATCTTTTAAATCACGGCGTTCATTTTCGATATTAACAAAGTTCGTACCGCCGCGACCGCTGACATCTACATAACGTACACCGATTTCATATAGAGCTTCTATCGTTTCTTTGCTCATACCGAAACCGACCTCTTTCACAATCACAGGTACATCAACTGTTTGAACAATCAAGCTCAAGTTTTCCATCCAATTTGAAAATGTACGATTACCTTCTGGCATTACAAGTTCTTGTGGTGCATTGACATGTACTTGCAGTGCATTTGCATCCAACATTTCTACAGATTTCTTAGCTAATTCTGCAGGCACATCTGCACCGACATTACTAAACAAGATACCTTCTGGATTCTTTTCTCTTACAATATTGAATGAATCTGCAGTTTTTGGATTACGTAATGCAGCATGTGTTGAACCTACCGCAATTGCAAGCCCTGTCTCTCTCGCAACTACCGCAAGCTTTTCGTTGATTTGTTTTGTCCATTCACTGCCGCCTGTCATGGCATTAATGTATAGGGGTGAACTTAAGTCAAAGTCTGGTAATTTGACTGATAAATCTACTTGTTCTACATCCACGCTTGGAATAGAATGATGTACAAATCTAACACGATCAAAATCAGTTAGTTTCGGATCAGTTTGTGCCATCGCAATTTTTACGTGATCATCTTTTCGTTGTTCCCTTTTAGCGTCGCTCATTGTCTTTCCTACTTTCTTTTCTTTCATGTATTAGTGATAGTGTATCAATCAACTGACATTCGTTCCAGTTTTTAATGCTCCCATTTCAAATCATGCTAAAGCATATTTTTACGTTTGAAGAACCAAAGGCACCATAACGTAATTAGTACCATCAATCCTAGGCATATAAAGTAACCATAATGCCATTTCAATTCTGGCATATATTCAAAGTTCATTCCGTATATCCCCGCAAGCAATGTTAATGGCATGAAAATCATTGAAACAATAGTTAATATCTGCATGACGTGGTTCATTCTATATGTAGTATATGATTCAAAATTGTCTCTGATTTCTTTCGTGATATCCTGCGCTGTTCTCAACATATTTTCTTCTTTGACGATATGATCTTTAATATGTTGAATATACATTCTATGCCTTTCATCTCTCACTAAAGCACTCGAATATTGCAACGTATCAATCAACTCTTTCATCGGCATAATGATTCGGTTCATCTTGATAATATCAGAACGTAAATCAAACAAATCATCCATCATATACTTGTTGGTACGTTCTCCTCCATGTTCATCTTCAAACATAAACACTTTATCTGATATCTTTTCCACGTGATTGAAATATTCATCCACAATATGGTCAAGGATATATAGAACGATATCATCGCAATCTAAATCTTTATCGAAATGAGCAGTGACTTGCTTGTGAACTGCTTCAATTTCATCAATCGGCTGATGATGATATGTGATTAAGATATTGTTTTTAATGAAAATATTCAAGACTTCAACTTGATAGTTTTGTTCTGAAAGTCGATGAAATACGATATTTTGATAATCTCCATAATTCTTATACTTCGCCCTTGGATTAGCATGTATAGTATCATCAACTTCTAATGGGTTAAAATCAAAGTTATCTAATAAAAATTTATTTTCTTGTTCAGTCGGTTCATTCAAATCAAACCAAATCACCGTCGCATCTGACGGAATATCACGCTTGTCTTCTACTGTTTTGAAGCCATGTGAATGAGTTTGATAATATATGGACATACTCATGCGTTTCCCTCCCCTATGTCATAAAATTAGTTTATCATTTTTAGTATTAATTATGTTTGAAGTTATCCCTATTGATTTGTATATTATGGAGGGTTATAAAGTATAAAACAATACATGATAAATAAAAAAATAATAATCGGTAAAGGAGTTTTTTAATGAGCAACCTATTTACATTAACAGGTACAGTAGAAAAATCTATGATTGATCATAATCAGCATATGCATGATTCACAATATAACGAAGCGTTCAGCCAAGCAACGAATGAATTCAACTATAATAACGGTCTTTCATTAGACGAACGTAAGCAGTTAAACTACACGATTTTCACAATTGAAGAACACACAACATTCTTATCCCAGCTTAAGTTGGATGATAATTATCAAATTGATATTCATCTTTATAACTATGATTATAAACGTCTGCATTTCTTTTTAATTATGCGCAACGAACAAGGCAACATTGTCGCAACGAATGAACAAATGATGATGGGTATCGATCGTGATAGTGAAAAATCAGCTCCTTTCCCAGAAACATTTATGCGCAATGTTGAACTTTACTACAACACACAACCTAAGGTTGATTGGCCAAAACAACTGGGGCATCGTATTGAAATACCTCAAAAAGGAGATTCTAAATGAGTTTATCCCTTCAAGAAGAACTTCAAGTAACTTTGTTGGATTTAACGGACGATGTCAAAGTCGAACTTAGCGAGCTCAATCAACGCAAAGACAATGTAACTAAGGGGCCTGACTATAAATTATTTGAACGTGGTATTATGCATGCGATTATACAAGGTAAACGTCAAATGATAGATACGCTACAAAATCAATTACAAAGAACAGAAACCAATCAAGACATCACGACTTTAATTCAAAATACAAAACAAGATTTAACAACACAATTATCACAACTTCATAGTGAAATCTCATCAAACAACACGATCAATCAAGCTTATTATGAAGAAGGGCTGACTGTAGCACAACTCTACGAAACACAAGGAAAGTACTATGTGATTCAAGTCATCAGTGATAAAATATATACAATACAGTCAGAAGATAAGTTATAAGAATATATAAATCATTCTGTTCTTCTTTCTTCAAAGGGAGGTATTTGATCCATTATGGCTCAAAATAATTTACGACGGGCTGATAAAGCTCCTTTAGATCGAGTACCGCTTCAACGCGGCCAGTATTTCGCACCTAAAAAGAAGCGTTCTTACGTCAGCTTAATCATTCAAATCATCGTATTGATTCTGACAATTATCTCGATTTACAGTATGCTGAAAGAACCTATTTTCAATATTTTACTCGTGAACGAACCTATTCGTTTTTCACAAATCTTGAATTTCCAAGAGACACTGCAAAACATCTCGAGTCAAAATGTTGATTTAACACAAATCAGCCAACTGCAAGATAATATCAGCAAATTGAAACTGGCCTTTTACGCCTTTTTCTTCGCAGGTATTCTCAGTTTGATTTTGACGGTTTTAACATTGATTTTTAATCGTACTGCGATAAAAATTGTCAATATGGTCTTAATCGCCATTATGTTTGCGATTCCTTTCGGCCTGGCTTATATCGTTGAAGAAACAGCGAAACGCGTATCTGAAACATTACAACAATACTTTATTAACCTCTCACCTGATAAAATCTTAGTCACAGGTGAAGCGATAAGTAATGCGACCGTATTACTCGCGTGTTGTTTCGGTTTACTCTTTATCAGCTTATTCTTCAGAAACCGTCGTATTCGAATTAAATAGTTAATGACTACGCAACAGCTCACACCGAGTTGTTGCTTTTTTATATTCAATTTTCTCAAACATTTAACTTTACAATAAACTCAATTCTCTTTATCATAGATAGAGTTAACACCTCTCAACTAAAAAGTATGAGGGAATTTTATAAAAAAGGAGTCAATATAGAAAATGAAAACAATATTGAAATTCAGATGGCTAATTTCAATTATTGTTGTGATAATGGTGGCTTGTACTTTAATTTTCGCACCTAATTTAACAAAATTAGCTGAAGATAAAGGTGATATAAAGCCTCCTGATAATATGACCTCACAACAATATACAAATAAATTAAAAGCAGTCGGCGCTGATTCCGAAAGTATCAGCGCTGTCGTCAAGTTAGATCGACCTCTAGATAAAACAAGTCGTCAACAGCTTAAGGACTATGTTAAAGACATCAAGAACGTGAAACATGTTGAAAATGTCATTAATCCTGTCGAAAGTAAGGACATTGAAGACAAATTAGTGGCAGATAATAAAAAAACAGTGCTCATTCCTATAGAAACGACAGATGATAAAACTAAGACTTTAAATGCTGCGGATGATATCAATCATATTCATCAAGACTTTAAGTCTTCTTATTTAACTGGTAATGAAATCATCAATGATGACATCAATAAGAGTGTGAACGAAGGCCTGCAGAAGACTGAAATTATTACAGTCATTTTAATTCTCGGTATTTTATTCTTAGTCTTCCGTTCTGTAGTTACACCTTTTGTACCATTACTTTTAGTCGGTATTTCTTATTTATTCTCACAAGGTATTTTGGCACTGCTTGTTAAATATATCGATTTTCCAATTTCCATCTATATTCAACCGTTCTTAATCGCGTTGCTGTTTGGTATTGGAACGGATTACTGTATTTTATTACTTAACCGTTATAAAGAAGAGTTGAGTAAAAACCAATCCAATTATCAAGCTGTATTTAATACGTTCAAAAATGGCGGACGCACGATTTTAATCTGTGCCATTACAGTATTAGTCGGCTTTGCAGCATTATTCTTTGTAGAGTTTAGTCTCTTCCGTTCAGCGATGGGTATCGCAATCGGTGTACTATGTCTGATGATTATCTTATTCACCTTGCTGCCTACACTATTAATGGTAACGGGTGAAAAAATATTCTGGCCAAGTAGAAATGCTGGTACACACAAAGATAGTAAATTATGGGGCAAGTTGGGCCAATTTACAACGAAGCGTTCTTTCTTAGGCCTTGTCATTGTGTTAGTAATTTTGGTGCCAATTATTATTTTCGCACCTAATAAAATTTCATTCGACAATACTAATGAAATCAGTGATCAATATGATTCCATCAAAGCCATCAATATCATTAAAGATGACTTCACTATGGGACAAGCATTCCCAGTAAATATTGCAATCGCAGATGATCATAAACTGACAACTTCTAAAGGTGTGAATGATGCTGAAGTCTTGGCACAATCAATTGAAAAAATAAAAGGTGTCGATAGTGTCAGCACGATTACACGCCCTACCGGAGAACCGATTAAATCTCTTTCAGCATCGCATCAACTAGATGTCATTCAAGGCAAGTTAAATGAAGCGAATCAAGGACTCGATCAAGTCAACAATGGTTTAGGTGAGATGCAGTCACAAGTTGAACCTCTAACAGAACAACAACGTGTACAACAAATGCTGCAACAAAGTTCTCAACTTCCACCACAACAAGCTGTTCAACAAGTTACTGGACAGTCTGGTCAATTAGCACAAGGGTTAGAACAATCACAAAATGGTATTTCACAAGTTCAAGACGGACAAACTCAGATTCAACAACGCTTAAAAGAAATGGCCGATGACAAAAACATCGACAAGTCTGGTATGCATATTACAGATGATATGTTGAAAAATACAGATTTAAAAGATTCGGTTAAACAGTATAGCGAAGGCAATGGTAAGGTACTCTTAATGACTGTTGAATTAAAAGGAGATCCTTTCTCTAAATCAGCTATGCAGACTGTAGATACGATACACGAAACTGTCGATCATCAAGTCAAAGGTACATCATTCGAAAACAGTGATATTGAGTTTGGTGGCACATCATCACAAAACAATGACTTAGAAAAAACAGTCAATAGTGATATGAGTAAAGCCATCGCATTGATTACAGTGTTCTTATTTATTGTACTGTTAATCTTTGAACGCTCAATTATTATGCCGATTTATATGATCGCATCTATTTTAATCACATATTATGCATCTATCGGTATTTCAAACTTAATCTTTACAAACTTATTTGATATGGGTGGTCTCTCATTAGTTGTTCCATTCTTCAGCTTTGTTGTACTCATGGCTTTAGGTATCGACTACGCAATCTTCTTAGTCAACCGTTTCACCGAAGAAGTCGAACAAGGTCATTCAGTCACTGACGCCATCATCACTTCAATGCGTAAGATGGGTACAGTTATCATGACCGCATGTGTCATTTTAGTCGGTACTGTCGCAGCACTTTATACTTCTGGTGCCTTAACACTTATGGAAATTGCGACTGTGATTATTATCGGACTTATCATTTATAACGTACTCTTATTACCACTCTTCATTCCTTCGGTTGCACAATCATTCAATCAAGGAAACTGGTGGCCATTTAAATCACCTACGAAGAATTCTCAAATTAACACGTCAAATACAGACCCTACAAATTAAAAAATGAATCATAATTGAAGAAACGCCCCTGCGTAAAGGACGCAGATGCGTTTTTATTAGAAAAAGCGACAGATACAGCACCTGTCGCTTTCTTTATATCTTCAATATTTTTTAATGATCATGTTCTTGCGCAAATGCATCTGCTTTTTTCTTACTTTGAATAAAGAAACTAAGGAATAATGCGATAGCGCTAAATAATGTCGCAATCCAGAAAGCATCATTGACACCTTCAACTGTCGCAAGTTTATTTAAGAAGGTCATAATCACTTTCATTGCGCCTTCTTGACCGCCATATTGCATGGCCATTTCTTTCATTTGATCTTGAATCGCCGGATTCGTTTTATCTAAATCTTGTGCGAACGTATTCATGTGTTCAGTTGTTTGTGTCGTCATCACTGTAACGAGAATAGCTGTACCGATAGAACCCGCTAATTGACGCAATGTGTTCACTAAGGCATTACCATGTGAAATTAAACGTGCTGGCAATGCATTCATACCTGCTGTCATAATCGGCATCATAATAAATGCCATACCAAATGAACGTAAAATATAAATCCCCATAATATGCGAATACGGTGTATCCATTGTTAAATGCGTTAACTCCCATGTTCCGTATGTCATAACCGCGATACCAAATATCGCAAGTGGTTTAATACCTATCATGTCATACAATTTACCAGCAATTGGACCTAATAGTCCCATAACTAAAGCACCTGGTAATAGTAATAAACCTGAATCAATCGCGGTAAAACCACGTAAATCTTGTAAATAAATCGGTAATAATAACATACCGCCATATAAACTCATCATGACAATAACGTTAATAAGTGTTGTTAATGCATAAGTCGGAAACTTCAAGACTTCAAAGTTCAACATCGGCATCTTCATACGTAACTCTCTTAAGATGAATAAGATAATAAAGATAACTCCGATAGTAAATGAAACAATAATTTCATTTGAACCCCAACCTGCATTACCTGCTTCACTAAAGCCATACAGTAATGCGCCGAAACCTAATGTACTGAAAATAATACCTGGGACATCTGCTTTAGGTTGAGACGTATGTTGATAAATTTTGAAACCGAAATAACCGACAACAATCGCCACAATACCGATAAAGAACATACCGTAAAACATAAGATTCCAGTGATAGTTTTGAACGATATAACCTGATAATGTCGGGCCGATGGCTGGCGCTAAAATCATCGCGACGCCCATCACACCCATAGCCATACCACGTTTAGCCGGTGGGAAAATCGTCATAATCACATTAGAACCTAGCGGCATTAATATTCCTGCACCCGCTGCTTGAAGCACACGGCCAGTCATCATAACTGGGAAGTTCATCGCAATCCCGCACACTAATGAGCCGAGTGTGAAAATAACAAGTGAGAACAAGTATAATTTACGGTAAGAAAAACGGTCGAATAAAAAGGCACTGACCGGAATTAAAATACCGTTTACCAACATAAAACCAGTCATCAACCATTGACCTGTTGACGCGGTAATATTGAAATCACTGTTGATTTTAGGCAATGCCACATTTAATAATGTTTGGTTTAAAATCGCAATAAACATCCCAAACAACATCGCCGCAAGGACTTTATTACGTGTTGCACCTTTACCAAAACGATACATGACAGAATCGCCTTGTGCAGGTTGTTTTGTCTCTTCTGTTTCTGAGTTTTGTGTTGTTTCTTGTTCATATGTGGACTCAGTTTCTGTTTCATCTGAGTGAGTCTGTTTTAAGTCTGTCTCCTCTGTTGATTCATCTGATGTTTCTAAATCGCTCGCTTTAAATCTTGAAGGATCAGTATTTTGTTTGATGTGAGAGAGGTTAGGTTGACGTACTGATTGAGAAGTTTTACGTTTTCTTAAGAAAACATTGATCAGCAATACAATCAGTAATGCAACGACAATATATATAATTAAAGCAAGTGTCATAGATTGACCTCCTTACTTATGAATACTTACTTCAGCATTCATACCTGGAACCACTGATTTTGCCGGTGCATTTTCAAGTGAAATCTTCACAGGTACGACTTGTGATACTTTAGTATAGTTGCCGTCGCTATTAGATGAAGGCATTAAAGAGAAACTTGAAGCTGTCGCTTTACCGACTTGTTCTACTTTACCTTTCATTTTAGAATCTTGACCGTCAATTTTAACATCTACTTTTCTACCCTTTTCAACATCGCCAATGTCTGTCTCATCTACATTTGCGGTAATATATAATTCATCTAAATTATAAGCATATGCCATTGGAGAACCTGCTTGAACCATGCCGCCTTCTTGCGCATCTGTTTTCACAATAGTTCCGGCTTGAGGCATTTTAATATCCATTTTTTGTGGAGAACCGTCTTCTCCTTTACCTGCTACTTCTGCGATTTGTTCATCTTTTTTATAGTATTTGTTTTCTTTGCCATCAAATGATTCTACTTTACCTGAAACAGGGCTCGCAATTTTAATTTGTTGGCCATCTACTTTCGCGTTATCTGTTTTTATATAACTTGTTGCTTGGTTATAATAGTAAAATCCGCCGATGCCGATTAACACAAGCACTACGATTGTCACAATATTAATAATGATTAACTTCTTCATACATACTTTCCTCCTATTTGCTTTTCAAAGTCACTTTTAATAGTATAAAGACATGTAACTTAAAAAAACACCAACACTTTTAAAAAATGTGTCGGGCGATTCTAAAGTGTAACGAAGAGGTGCAAAGATGAAAAAGCGTGCTCGAATCAAAATATTTACAAATACAATTGGTCTGATGGAAAACTATGCGCCAGAAGAAATCACAATTAAAATGATTTGCGCATATAGTGGTATTAACCGTTCTACTTTTTATGACTACTTCCAAGATAAATACGATTTATTTGAACAGATTCAAAACTATCACATGTCGCGTTATCAAAAGTTAATGCACATTGTATATCAAGATTTTGAAACCATTAAAAAGGATAATCAAAAGCTGCTTCAGTTTTTCCGTATTATCTTCAGATACATTAATCGATTTCAACGATTTTTTCGTGCCATCTTTGTCACACATCCACAAAAAGATGTGATTATTAAATTCGTCACTTTTACACATGAATCTTACGAACGATTGTTGAATGATTATACACGTATTTCAGATAAGATTTACTTTGCACATTACTTAATCGGAGGCCAATTAGGTGTAATTCATACTTGGTTAAGACGTGATTGTACAGAAGCACCTGAAGCAATGGCACAAACGATGTTAGTCAATACTATTAAAATGAGACAACAAGCTTAAAATACTCAATAATAAGCAAAGAGGAAGCGTCTGACGAAGACACTTCCTCTTTTTATATGAATAAATAAAACACTGCTTTATATATTTTCACTACTTATTCTCTGATAGAGGCTGCGCAAAGACTCTGGCAGTAATCAAATGAAGTATTATTAATACTATTGATGCGATAAAAATGATAATTAAATAAGGGATATAACTGCTTTCACCCATTAAACCGACTAACGGTGTACTGATGCCTCCGATTAATGTTTGAACTAAACCGAGTAAACTAGAAGCACTGCCCCCGCCTCCTGTACGTTCATCCATTGCCACTGAAAATCCAAGTGTTGCGATACCTGTTACTGGGCTGACTAACACAAAGAAAGCTATGAATAAAAAGAAAATGGGCAAGTGGAAAATCAGCACAATTGAAATCAAGACAACTCCGACGAGTTGAACCCAAGTATAACCACGCATTATTGCTAAAGGTGAAAAGTAATCAACTAATTTACCAGATAATTGTGATGAAATAATCAAGCCGATACCATTCACTGCGAACATAATACTGAACGCTTGTGGTGAAAGTGTATAAATACGTTGTGTAATAAAAGGAGAGGCTGAAATATAACTGAATAAGATCACAAAAGTCATACCTTGAAGCAACATTGGTAAAACAAATCTCGGGCGCTTCAACAAACGTTTGAATTGAATTAAAATTGATTTGATATCAGCTGGCTCTCTCGCTTGCTTACTTAATGATTCTGGCACACGTATAGAGGTACTGAATACCATAAAAATCCCGAAAATCGTTAAGATAATAAAGACCATATGCCATGTTGAAAATAATAGGATAATGCCGCCCAGTGCTGGCGCAATCACAGGTGCAACACCATTCACCAACATTAAAACAGCTAGGAATTTTGTTAAAGCTTTTCCATGATACATATCACTGGCAATCGCTCGTGAAATCACCGCAGCTGCCCCTGCGCATAATCCTTGAATCAATCTTAAACTGATCATCATCGTGATATTCACTGAAAAAACAATACCTATACTTGCGATAGTATAGATGACCATCACTATAATTAAAGGTTGTTTTCTTCCATAAGCATCTGATAAAGGTCCCATAATCAAATTACCAAACGCTAATCCAACCATAAATAAAGTCAGTGTTAATTGTGTCGCAGATGCAGTTGTATTAAAATCCGATCTGATTTGCGGCAGCCCTGGTAAAAACATATCGATGGATAACGCACCGATAGCTGTCAGCGCCCCTAAGATAATAATCAAAAATATAGGCGGTCGCTTTTGATATGTATGTCCCTGACTCACAAACAATCCCCTTCTTTCTCTCTGTACAATTCAATTAATATCCTCATGTTATACCGATAGTCAAAATAATACAATGAAAATAAAACTCGTATTTCAAATAAACAAAACTACAAGTGACGTATATTAAATAAACTCCTCTCTATCCAATGGATAAAAAGGAGTTTATTTATGATTGATAGCTGATAATTTTCAAGTCGTCAGTACTTGGTATCTGACCTGATTTATGATTATCATCTAAAAGTTTATAGGTTGATTTAACCCATACACCTTGGTTATTTAAAGTTAAGACTTCAGCGTAAACGTGCGCCCCTTCAGTCGTTACATCAACGACTTGGGGCGATTGGTAAAAAGACGCTGCACCTTGACCTGTTTGAATCAAATGTTGTGTCTGTTTATAATTATCCGTTCCTGATTTTAAAAATGGAGAGACACTTGCGAAGTTATTATTCGTCGACGCTTCATTTAAAGCTGACGTATATTTATCAAAGAACCGAGACAATTTATTTTTTAAACTGTTTTCCTCTTTTTCTTTCTCTTCAACATACTTCTCAATTTTTTCTTTTTCGAAGTGTAACGTCACAGGGGTATTCTCTTTTAATTCATTCGGATAAATTTTTATGCTGTCAGATTCGAATGTTCTGCCTTTAACTTTACCTTCTGCTGATACTTCAACTTCATCAGTTACAGGGTAAGGTCCATATAAACGTGTATGATCGTAATTGTAAGACTTACCATTAATTTTCACTTTCGTATGCTTACCTTCTAATTTATTGGCACCTTCTAACTTGATGTT
Source organism: Staphylococcus sp. HMSC061G12 (assembly GCF_001838465.1). Classification (NCBI taxonomy): domain Bacteria; kingdom Bacillati; phylum Bacillota; class Bacilli; order Caryophanales; family Staphylococcaceae; genus Staphylococcus; species Staphylococcus sp. HMSC061G12. Next base: position 58,061 of record NZ_KV837015.1, on the reverse strand, counting down.
TAAATTCGCCTCAGGGAATTTTTCATGAACATCGACTGTTTCGCTGTTACTGTTTTTAAATGAGAAAGTCAAATAACCACTGAATTTACCATTAGCTGTTTCTTTTGTTGCTGGAATTTTATAATCACCTGGAATAAAGTTACCTAACATAGTGGCTTCATTAGCTTCTGCGATAACTTTACGTTTTCGATCATCCGCTCTGAAAATATACGTTGTTTTCGTTTTAGGTTTAATAATCGGTTTCTTAGTAATCGTAGTGAAACTGATATTATCAAAGAAAATAAAACGGCGGCCATTTTTAGTAATGCGCAGTATTTTATTGCCATCAGGTGTTTTAATAAAGCTGGCATCTTTGTCGTTACGGTCTATGTTGCGTATCGTCTCTTGCAGTTCTTTATCAAACTTATTCTGACCAATTTCGCTTTTTATATATTTAATGTACGTTTCCGCTTCATACGTACTTACTTTATTCTCACGTGTACTTAAAATCGTCGCAATACGTTGTGTATCATTATTCTTCACTGCATTCGCTAAGATTTTTGCTTGTGCTTCTGGTGTATTGAAATTTCTTAACAAGAAAAACAGAATAATCAATAAGATAACGATAAAAATACCGATACCCCACGGCACCATTTTACGTAGATTCTGATTTGTGCGCATACGTTGTTCACGCGTTTTGCGGCTTTCATTAGAATCCGGCTTTTCGGATTGCCCCATTGACAGTTCACCTCGTTTCAATACTTTCAAATTTTACTCACATTTCCCAGGAAATGTTGAAACTAACTTGATTTTCTATGTAAAGAATGTTTGTTTTTCTTAAATTTTATGTAACCCGCACAAATTTTACAGGTATTGCACAAAAAAGTAAAACTAAAACCGACATTTCTTCTGTAAAACTGTTGGATAGTTCTATTATAATAGACTACACAATAAAATTATATCAGTATTTAGCCTTATGTCCTTTTTTAACAGTAATTATGACAAAAATCGGTACACTTTGATAAGGTACCGATTTTTATCAATGCTATTTGATTTATCGAATTTTAGAAATATATTCTTTAATACGTTGATCGATAATTCTTAAGTTTTTAGCTGTTTCTTCTATTTGTGATTGTGATATATCTTGAAGCAAGTATGTAGAAACATCATTTACAATCACTTTAGTACGTTCTATATATTCGCGACCATTGTCAGTAAGTCTCACATACTTCAAACGTTGGTCTACGTTTTCATTTTGTTTTACAAGTTCAACTAATTCAAGATTAATTAACTTTTTAATTCGACGACTGATGGCAGCTTTATTGACACCTTGTTTTTCAGTAATTTCTGAAAGTGTCAAAGATTTATTATTGTCTAGTAAAAATAAAGCTTGAGATTGTTCAATCGAAATATGATATTCCTTGCGTAAACCTTCTAGCAAACTTGCCATGAGGGTATTAATATCTTCGATAAACATTGCCATAAACTGCGTGTGTTGCTCAATGTTTTCCATGATTTTCTCCTTCATAACTATAAAAATTTCTTATTGCATCTCAGTATGAGAACCTTTTTATTCTACATATTAAACAATCCGTATATCTAATCATATCATATCTAAAGTAACATAAGGCGAAATAGGGTAAGATTAGAAGAAGGAAATTTATTATATAGAGGTTAATTATGCTATTACTTTCACTCATATTAAGCCTATTGATTTTATGTAGTTATATCTATTTATACTTTAATCACTATCGCTTTTTAAATATACAATCCTTTTTCATTACTCTGGTCTTAGGATTCATCATATTATTTATTCATTTAATCACGCGTACATTGCCTTATGATTTAGCCAGCGTATCAATAATAGGTGCCTTACTTTTATTATTCAAGCATCGGGCTATTTTAGTTTGGAAAAGTGCACGTATGTTCTTCACAAGAATTTTGGGTCTGACTTTAGCTGTTACTTTCTTAGCATTGGCTTTAAATTTATTAAGTCATATTCCAGTACCCGTGCTGAATGCACTTTTCTTATGGATCGGTTGGATTACTATCAGTACACTCTTTGCCTTAGTCCACTATTTAAGTTGGTCTTCAGCATTTAGTATGGTCTTACTGCCAGAACCGATTGATGTAATCATTGTACTAGGCGCAGGTTTATATCGCAATCAAGTGACACAAATGCTGGCTTGGCGCTTAGATCGCGCAGTTGCTTTATATCAAAATCATCATGGCAATCCTTACATTGTAGTCAGCGGCGGGACTGGTGAAGGAGATAAAGTATCAGAGGCTGAAGCCATGCAAGCGTATTTAATTGAACAACACATTCCAGAAGATTGTATTATTTTAGAAGATCAATCACATAGCACTTTTGAAAACCTGAATAATACAAAAGCACTTATCAGCAATCAAGCTTTTGAACACATCGCTATTGTCACGAGTCAATTTCACATATTACGCGCCTTGCGTTTTGCACAAGTTCTTAAGATGAACGCAGTCGGTGCTGGTAGTCGCACACCTTATCCATTTTTTGATACAGCATTAATCAGAGACTTTTTTGCTTTGATGTATTGTTATAAACTGTTATTAACCATTTATTTCGGTGCTTTGTTCATTGGCAGTATGTTCATTAAGCACCCTATATTACTTGAATTCTTTTTATCTATGTTCTAACTCATATAATGCTATGTATATAAATAAAAAAGTTGGGGTCTCACCTATTTTAGGTTTGACCTCAACTTTTTTTACATTATTTCCCCTTAATAATGTTTCCCCAATTAACGCGATTAATCATTGGCTACTATTATGAGCGTTAATTATATTTGACTGTGTTTATACTTCTTCACTGTCATCTTTTTTATTAATAATTTTACCATCGAACAAGTCAATGACACGGTCTGCATAATCAAAGAGTCTTGTGTCATGTGTGATAAGAATTCCGACCATATCTTCATTTGTGATACGTTCTCTGATCATTTCAGTTACTTCTGTTGCACGGTGGGCATCTAAGCTTGCTGTTGGTTCGTCTGCTAAGATGATTTTTGGATTATTCATGAATGCACGCATAATCGCAACACGTTGTTTTTCACCGCCAGATAACATGAACGGATAAGCATCTAAACGATGTTTCAAACCGATTTGGTCTAATAATTGTTCTGCACGTGCTTTCGCATCTTTTTTAGACATGCCCGCTTCTTGTCCTACTAATGTCAATTGGTCTCTAACTGACAAGTAAGGTACTAAATGTGAAGCTTGGAAGATAAAGCCGATTTCAGTTAAACGCATATCTGAGTTTGTTTTTTCTTTTGAGAACAATGGCGCACCATTGTAGATAATTTTACCTGTATCTGGATTCTGTAGACCACCTAAAATTGTTAATAACGTTGATTTACCTGAACCTGAAGCACCGCTCAAGATAACGAATTCTCCAGTTTTAACTTCAAAGTTAACACCTTTTAAAACATCTGTTTTAGCTTGGCCAGTACCGAATGATTTTGTAATATCTTTAACTTCTAAACCCATTATCCTTCACCTCCGATTGCTTCAATTGGATTTACTTTAACGAGTTTAATGAATGATAATGCTGCACCGATAATTGCAACGACTACGAAGACGCCTACTACAAGTAACATGTTGCCTGCAGTTAAGTGGAACGGCATACTTACTGGCATTATCATACCTAAGCCACTAATAATCAGTAATGAAACAACCACACTAATCATTGTAACAAGTAAGATTTGGAATACTAATGATGATAACAAGTGTCTTGTTTTAATACCGATAGCTTTTAAAATACCGATTTCAGAGATTTTTTGAATTGTCATAACGTAGAAGAATGCACTTAAGACAATTGCTGAAATCACGTATAAGCTGACAATCATCATTGTTAATGGTGCTTGCTCTGCGTTGTAACTTGGAATATTGTCAGTTAAGTCTTTTTCAGTTACTACTTTTGCACCGTTAATGTCATTAATTTTTTTCTCATCTGCTTTAGATACATCTTTTAATGGATAGAATGTTGCTGCTTTTGGCACTAATTTTTCAAACGTATCGCCTGTTGTCATCACTGCAGATGTGTGTGAATACATTGTGTCTTCTAATAGACCTACAACTTTATAATCTTTGTCACCATTCTTGAATGTTACAGTGTCACCTTTTTTCACACCATCAGCTGTTAATTTTTTATTAATAACAACTTCATTATCAGCTTTTGGATAATGACCTTCTGATAAAGCTGGTTTGAAGTCTTTACCAGGGTTAATCAACATGATATCTAGGTCATTTGAATTCTCGCTTTTCATTGATTGCATTCCGATTTGGAATGGCTCTGCGTTGACTACATTCTCGATGTCTTTTTTCTCGTCTGGTTTAAGCGCTGATTTTTCAATCACCGGCTCTTTCATATCTTGTACGACGTATTTTTCAGCATTCATATTATCTAACATAGAAATGTTTTCGCGTCCAAGCCCTTGTGCGAGTCCGCTAATGAATAATACCATGCTAGCCAGTAACAAGATAATCAGCATTATTAAAATATATTTGAACTTATAGAATACGATCTCTTTCCATGCTAACTTCATATTATTGACTCCTTTTTCTTTTATGATACTTATATTGTAAGCAGACTTTATGAACTCAATATGAACAAACCGAAACTTTTGTTCATTTGATATATTTGTGTCACTCAGTTACTGAAAGGTATAATTAATCTAAATGATTACTAGGAGTGATAAGGATGACAACATGTCTCATTGTCGATGATGATTATCAAATCCTTCATTATGTATCTTCCTATTTAGAACGTGAAGGTTTTAAAACATCCACGCATTCCAATGCGCGTGATGCCTTAAACTATTTAGAAACACATCAAGCTGATATTGCGATTGTCGACATTATGATGGATGGCATGGATGGCTTTGAATTATGTAATGAAATAAAAGCTTCTTATGAAATGCCGGTCATTATGTTGACCGCACGTGATGCTTTAAGTGATAAAGAAGAAGCTTATTTAACGGGTACTGATGACTATGTAACCAAACCTTTTGAAGTACAAGAACTCATCTTCCGGATCAAAGCTGTTTTAAGACGCTATCAAATTAATGCGGAAAATGAATTAACCATTGGTAACTTAAAACTGAACCAATCTTATTTAGAAATTGCTTGCGATACAAAAACAATGACCTTACCGAATAAGGAATTTAACTTACTCTTCTTATTAGCAAGTCATGAGAAACAAGTTTTTTCACGAGAAGAATGTATTGAACGTGTATGGGGATTTGATTATGAAGGGGATGACCGTACGGTTGATGTGCATATCAGACGCTTACGTAACCGTTTAAAGAAAATCGGCAGTAATGTCACGATTGAAACGGTCAGAGGCTTAGGTTATAAGGTGGAAGTTCATGTTTAAATCACTTTATACACGGATTGCAGTCTACACAATTGTCATTTTATTACTCAGCGCTGTCGCAAGTTTTATTTTGACCAACGTTTTGTATCACGTTGCTTTGAAACCCTCAAATGACCATAAGATTATGACCACCTTACAAGAAGCTAAAAAGTACCAAAAAGAATCCCATACAACTAATATGAAAGCCTACTTCAAACATTTAAGCGAACTGAACTTCCAGCTTGTCACTGTCGATCAAAAAGGTCATAAAACTTTTTATGGCGCAAGTTTCAGACGCGATACACTGACTCAAGAGACCATTGATAGTGTATTAAAAGGACATAATTATCACGGAATTAAAAACCATCCCTACCAACTCTTTGTGACAGGTTTCTTTGATAATGAAACCAACAATACTGTCGGCACTCGCTTTAAGACACCAGAAGGTAATGTAGCAGTGTTTATGCGTCCTGATATCGGTAAATCATTCAGTGAGTTCCGTGTGTTCTTAGCAGTATTAATTGTGTTATTACTCATTATTGCGATGGTACTGATTATCAGTTCAACTTACACGTTAATCAAACCAATTACACAACTTAAAAATGCGACTAATCGTTTGATGGAGGGTAACTTTAGCACACCGATAGAAACGACACGTCACGATGAACTTGGTACACTGCAATATCGTTTCGAACAAATGCGTGTGTCACTTAAACAACTTGATGACATGCGTCAGCACTTTGTTCAAAATGTTTCGCATGAAATCAAAACACCTTTAACGCATATCCATCAGCTGTTAGATCGTCTCAGTCAAGCGAAAGACGACGAAACGAGACAGTATTATATAGATGAAATTCATGCGACAACGAGTCGTCTCAGTAATTTAACGCGAGCATTGTTATTGCTTGCAGAGTTAGATAACAACGACCACTTAGATTATGACGATGACGTTGAAATTACTCAGATGCTGCGTTTAATGGTGCGTCACGAACAGTATGCGATTGACGCCAAAGACTTATTAATTATGACTGATCTTGAACCAATTACAGTCAAAGGTAACTATCGTCTGCTTTATCAGGCATTTCATAATATATTGACCAACGCAATTAAATATACTAAACAAGAAGGCAGTATTGATATAGATGTATTCTCTGAAAATAATACAACTATGATTTGTCGTATTACAGATGATGGTCCAGGTATGTCAGAGGATGTACAAGCTCATCTTTTCGAACGTTTCTATAAAGGAAATTCTTCTGCGACAAGCAATGGCTTAGGTCTAGCCATCGCACAAATGATTATGCGTTTGCATGGTGGAGATATTAAAGTGGAAAGTACTCTAGGTGAAGGCAGTACCTTTATTTTAGGTATGCCGTTATCACAAGCAGATAACACACCTACTTTGGAACCATTAAATCAATAATAAACAAAAAGCGCTTCAGTATCAGAATTAAATCTGACTGAAGCGCTTTTTTTATGGCTTATTTTTGATTATTTAATTTCAAATAATGTTCAACATCCGCTTTAACTTCTTTATATAACTCTGGGTTTTCCGCAAGTTTTTGACCGAATGATGGAATCATTTCTTTAATTTTTGTTTCCCACTCTGGGAATTCATGTTTATAGCTGCGTTGTAAAATATCTAACATTACATCCACCGCTGTAGAAGCACCTGGTGATGCGCCAAGTAATGCGGCAAGCGAACCGTCTTCAGAACAAATAACTTCTGTACCGAATTGTAATGTACCTTTACCTTTGTCTGTATCTTTGATGACTTGAACACGTTGGCCTGCTACGACAATATCCCAATCTTCTTTCTTCGCATTCGGGATAAATTCACGTAACTCTTCAATACGTTCATCATCTGACAACATTAATTGTGAAATCAGATATTGTGTTAATTTCATTTCTTTCGCACCTGCAGATAACATCGTCAATAAGTTGTTGGGTTTAACTGACTTGAATAAGTCCATGTTTGAACCTGTTTTTAAGAACTTAGGTGAGAATCCTGCAAATGGACCGAATAATAATGACTGTTTACCGTCAATATAACGTGTATCTAAATGCGGAACTGACATCGGCGGTGCGCCTACTTTAGCTTTACCGTACACTTTCGCATTATGTTGACTTACAATTTCAGGATCTTGGCAGACTAAGAATAAACCGCTGACTGGGAATCCACCGATATGTTTCGATTCTGGCAGATGTGTTTTTTGAAGCAATGGCAAGCTAGCGCCTCCAGCTCCGATAAATACAAAGTCAGTAATATAAGTTGTTGTTTCTTCTGTTTTTAAGTCTTTCACTTTAACTTTCCAAGTACCATCTTTACGTTGTTTTAAGTCTGTAACTTGATGCTCATACTCTACATCGACTTGGTTTTGTTGTAAGAAGTCAAATAGTTTTTGTGTTAAAGCACCAAAGTTAACATCTGTACCTGTCTCATCACGGCTGACTGCAACAGGAATATTGTTATTTCTGCCTTCCATCATTAAAGGCAACCATTTTTCAATTTGGTTTTTATCTTCTGTCATTGTCATTTCATTAAATAATACATTTTCTTTCAATGCTTTGACACGACGTCTTAAGAAATCTACATTACGCACACCGATACAGAAACTCATATGCGGTACCGTATGAATGAATGCTTCTGGCTGTGTCAAATTACCGTGTTTTACTAAATAAGACCAGAATTCTTTAGAAACTTGGAACTGTTCATTAATTTTTAAGGCTTTAGAAATATCCAAAGAACCGTCAGGCATTTCTTTCGTATAGTTCATTTCGCATAGTGCAGAATGCCCTGTTCCCGCATTATTCCATGCATTTGAACTTTCTTGTGCAGATGCGTCCAACTTCTCAAATACTTTAATTTCTTTTTCTGGTGCAACTTTTTTTAGTAATGTACCCAATGTCGCACTCATGATTCCGCCACCAATTAAGATGACATCTGTTTTGCTATGTTGTGAACTCATAACAAATACAGCCCCCTTTTTCATAATGAAGATGACACCTTCTTAAGTATGTCGTTCTCTTCTCTCAACCCTCTCTTGAGAAAGCGCTTAATTAAACACTTAAAAAAATAACACACCTAAGTCATGCCTGGATATTGTTGCTAAATGATTTCGTTCTATTCCTTTATTATATACATAAACAGATTAAGACAAAAGGGGGAAGGTGCTTAAACACGAAAATACGATTCATTTTGTTTTAAGTGCAGGTTAAAAATATATTGCAAAGCATGTACCTTTGTATTGCATAGTTTGAATTATGCTATAATTAAACAGAAATATACAGGAGGGGTGACACCACGTGAAATCTATCACTTTTTTAATGCACAACATTTATTCAATGGGCGGTACTGTCAAGGCCGTAACACAACTCGCAAATGTGTTGGCAGTGAAAGGTCATAAAGTGGAAATTATATCAGTTTTCAAAGGAAGTAAAGCACCTTATTTCAAACTGCATCAAGATATAGAAGTCAAAGCATTGGCCGATTATAATTTAAAACCTCATAACTTAGTAGATATCTTGATGAATCGTCTACGTAAATGGACACCATTCCTCAAGCCGCAACTGATCACTCAAAATGAACCTGGCTTATCGCAATTTTCAAGTCATGTTGAAAAGAAAATCGTTCATGCGATTCAACATGTAGAAACAGATGTGTTAGTCGGTACACGTGCCAGCTATAATTTGCTGCTTGCAGATTATGCACCTGACCACGTCCTAACTGTCGGCATGGAACATATGAACTGGGAGGCTTACACTAAGAGTTATCAACAAGAAATTAAATCTGCTTATGAACGCTTAAATCGTATTACAGTCTTAACGGATGCTGATCGCAAAGCATTCAAATCAATCATTGACACCCCTGTCTATGTCGTTCCAAATATGATGAATGAACCTCGTATTGAAATTCCAAAGAAACCGCAAATTATTGCGGCCGGAAGATTAGAATATGAAAAAGGTTTCGATCTTTTATTACGCAGTGTAGAAATGATTCAAGACAGTTTACGTGAAATGAATTTCACTGTACATATCTATGGTGATGGTCAACAAAAACATGACCTCGAAGAATTCATTTCACAACATCAATTAAAAGATATTGTACAGTTGCATCCTGCTACATTGCATCTGCCATTACGTTTGGCTGAAAGTATGATTACAGTAGTACCATCTCGTAATGAAGGGTTTGGTTTAGTCATTTTAGAAGCCATGAATCAAGGCAGCATCGTAATCAGCTTTAAAGGTAATACAGGACCTGAAACTTTAATTCAATCTAACCAAAATGGATTCCTGGCTGAGTATCAAAATATATCTTCCCTTTCAGAACACATTTTAAATGTAATGTCTGCACCACCTTCTGAACAAGGAAAGATTATCGAAAATGCTTTTGCGACTGTTGAAACTTATTCAGCAGACAGTGTCTATCAAGATTTTGCGAAAGCATTAGAAACATCTGAATAATTAGTTATTGTGATAAATATAGAAGCGGAGCCGAAATAATTTCGACTCCGCTTCTTTTATTTTCATTGTTACCTATTACAAAATTAAAGATAAGATTAATGTCCAGATACAGATGAAGATTAACATGCCTACACTGTAACGTAATGACATTTTTAAGAGTTCAGACTCTTTACCTACTTGTTTAACGGCTGCTGTCGCAATCGCAATAGATTGTGGAGAAATAATTTTTGCTGCTACCCCACCTACTGTATTTGCTGCAACTAATAAGCCGCCGCTAACGCCAATTTGACTAGCAACTGAAGCTTGAATTGGTGTGAACAATGAGTTGTTGTTAACTACTGAACCTGTCATGAATACACCGATCCAACCTAACACTGGTGAGAATAATGGGAAGATACCGCCTGCTTTAGAAATACCTTGTCCCATTGCAGCACTTAAACCGCCATAAGTTGTTAATTTTGAAACAGCTAAGATGAAACAGATTGTGACAACTGAAATCCATAATTCTTTAAATGTTTCACCTAATAAACTAAATGCATCTTTAAAACCAGTTGTTTTAGATAACAATACAGTAATAATAATTGTTAATAAAATTGCTGTACCTGTATAACCTAAGATATTCAAGTTCAACACAATAGCTTTTTTAGTCACTTCACTATAAGTACCTGGCACTGTAAATTTAGCTGCTAAGAAGCTTAATGGTTTGCCCGGTAAGAATAAGCCTTTAAAGAATGGCATACTCCAAAACATAATTAAGATTGTCAAAATGTAGAATGGACTCCATGCATACATAATTTGTTTAAAGTTTAATTTTTGTGTAACCGGTGGTTTCACGTTTTCGTCAATACGGAAGATATGTTTCGGCTGCATTTTACGACTCATAATAGCTAAAGCACCCATTGCTGCTAAAGGTGGTAACACGTCTGCTAACTCTGGACCTTGGAAGAATGTTAACACACCTTGGAAACCAGCATATACCACTGAAACCGTTAAGATAAATGGTAGTGTTTCTTTAATACCTTTGAAACCATCAATGATAAAGACAATTAAAAACGGAACAAAGAAGTTGATGAATACTAAAGTTAATGTTGAATAAGTTGAAACTTCATGTGCAGTAATACCGCCATGTAAATTCAAAGTATCAATAACGGCAACAGGTAAACCAATAGCCCCGAATGCTCCTGCTGCTGAGTTAGCGACCAAACATAACATCGCTGCTTGTAATGGTTTAAAACCAAGATAAATTAATAAAATCGCACAGATTGCAATCGGTACACCGAAACCTGCAACTCCTTCTAAGAACGCGTTAAAACAAAAACCGATTAACAATAATTGCACACGTTGGTCTTGAGAGATTGTAGCGATACTATCTTGAATCATACTGAACTGACCAGTTTTTGTTGAGAGTTTATAAAGCCAAACTGCCATAATAACGATATAACCAATTGGGAACCAACCTTGGAAGAATCCCTCGATAACCGCCCCAGTGGCCATCGCTCCAGGAAGTTTAAAGATAAATACTGCAACAACCATTGTGATGATTAATGTTGTTAATGCAGCATAAATTCCTTTCATTTTGAAGATTGTCAAACATAGCAAGAATAAGATAATTGGCACACCTGCTACGAGACTTGAAATAAGTAAATTGTGGAATGGATCAAATGAAGATACTAACATTTCTGTCGCTTCTTTCTGTAGTTTATTTTGTGTTTATATTTATTTGCAAAATCAAATTCAGTCTTGTGATTTATTTCACATATAATATAACACGATTTATGGAGCTGTTCAATTAGTTTTTCATAATTTTTTCAAACTGTTTTTTGCTTGGAAACCCTTACATATCAATGTATTCGCTTACATCATAAAATGTTATGAATCATCTGTATTAGTCAAAATTTAAATTATAATAGTACAGTTTAATTAATAACGTATACGTCTTGTCATTCACAGTTTGCAGTCAAAATGTTAAAATATAGTTTAATATAATCAAACTGAGGTCATAATATGAAAATATTAACAACAGAATATCAATCAAATGAAAAAATGCGCATTAACCTTCAAGAAGCCTTAGCTAAAGGTTACACGCATTTTATTCCTTCTGATTTAAATATAGATATTTATCCTGATCAATTAGAAGCATTGAAACACCATGAAACACAAAACTCAATCGTTGTTGACTACACCATCGATCAGTACTATCAAAATGACTGTCGCTATTTTGGAGATCAGACAATCAACTTTAATACTTGGATGAATAATATTAATCACTTTCCTAATCTTATTTTCAGTATTCAGCAAGTATTAGACGTTATAGATGAAGTACACTGTGAAACGGCTTTTGATTTAGCAATTGGCCTGTTATTAAATCAAAACGTAGAAACAAATGGTCACGTAATCTTTGATTTTAAACATACAATCCGTACTTCCCAAACATTCTATCAAAGTATTAAACAACATGAATATAACGCAATTACACAATTTAATTTAAATAAATTAGCTTACTTACATCATCAAAAACCACCGTTTAAGTTCCGCAATTTAGCTTTACCTGAGCCTGAACGATTTGTCGATTCACTACTTTGGAAGACACATTTTATGTTGCCGCACTTTATAACACGTTCAGTACTCAGTCGCAGTATTGAAAAGCATCAAAGCATGAGCAATATTTATGAAAAACAAGCAGTGGAATTAAACGGTGCTGTCGTTTTCTTAGGATTTGATTATGGCTTTAGAGGCAACTCTCGCTATTTATTTAATTATTTTGCTAAGCATTACTCTAAATATCCTGCTTTCTTTATCACAAATGATGCCACAGGCCCGCACTTTGTATCACCAGAACATGAAGAAGCACAAGAACTAATTGAAAATGCGGAAGTTGTCGTCGCTGAAAGTTATATACCCGATCACATCAAACCGAACGGTACAATCATTCAATTGTGGCATGGCACGCCTTTAAAACAGTTATTCTTAGACAGCTCAGAACCTTATCAAAATAAAGAAATTTATAATTATCGTGCACGAAAATACAACAAGTGGCTACATCAAAATTACTTTATATGTGATAGTTCTCATGCAGCTGATTTGTTTAAATCAGCCTTCCCTATGCAATATACAGAAGTTGTCGCATGCGGTTACCCACGTGTCCGATACTTATTAGATAAATATAAAGAACAAACTTATGTTCAATATATGAAACAACAACTTAAATTAGACCCTAACAAACCGACGTTACTTTACTTGCCGACATGGAAAACAGATCCACAACCAAACGATATGTTACCACTTTCTGAGTCATTGCTTGACCATTATAATGTGATTTATCGTGGCCATATCGAAAGTAAAGAAGCTGAAACACAATTACCGCAAGCAGTCATTCAACCTGCTGCTCAAATTGAGACACAAGATTTATTACTTGCTTGTGATGTATTAGTCAGTGACTATTCGTCAGTTGTCTTTGATGCATTAACTATTGATAAAACCGTTGCGCTTTATACTCCAAACCTTAAACACTATCAAGCAGAACGCGGTTTATACCTAGAAGTTTGGCAAGACTTTGATAAAGTCACGTATCAAGATGCTGAATCATTAACCAAAGCACTCATAATCCAAGAAATTCCTCATATTGCAAGTGCATATATTAATCGAGATAATCATTCATTTGAAACTATCGCAAGCTTGATTGTGCAACATTTACCTAAACGTCAAAAAAGACGTAAAAACTAAAAAAAATATTAAAAAGGCTCAGCATATTTTGTGCTGAGCCTTTTGCATGATTATCTTATGTTCTAATTATTTGAACTTAAAACTAAATACTATATTATTGACCTGCTTGATACGCTGGATCTAAAATTGCTGCTTTACCTTGTTGGTCGACTCTAACTAATGCATATGTGCCAGGTTGTGCTTGATTTGCGAAACTGAACACATAAGAATAGCTGCCGTCACCATTATCTTGTACGCCAAAGTCATTGTAAGGGTTAGATTGACCATTTAAGTTGTTGATTTCATTTTGTGCAGTTTGTAGTGATTGCGGGAAGTTCGGCAATACTTTTAAAGTAGATTGATCTACTGGTGCTTTACCAATTGTACGTGCTGCAGGTGCTGTATTTTGACCTTGATAAGGTGCTACATAACCTGTTTGATTTGTACCTTGGTTTGATGCTTGGTTAGCATTTGTTTGATTTGATGTTTGCTGTGTTGCTTGTTGGTTATTGTTGCTATTTTGACCATCATTGGCACCTGATGTTTGAGAAGCTTGTTGATTGTTATTTGATTGTTCAGAAGTCGCATTTTGATTGCTGTCATTGTTTTGCGCATCTGTTGATTGTGACTCGTCTTGTTGCGCTTTGTCATTGTTTTGTTCATCATTTGCTTGTTCATTGTTTTCTTTTTCTTTATTGCTGTCTTTATCTTTGCTGCTTTCGTTGTCTTTGTTCTTTTCTTTGTCTTGATTAGATTTGCTTTCTTGTGTTGTTTGATCTTTGTCTTTGTTGTCTTCCTCTTTCTTGCTGTCATCATTTCCACAAGCTGCTAGCACTAAAGATAGCGTTAAAACGCTGGCAAATAACTTTTTCATTCTGTTCTCCTCCTTGAGTGGCTTTCAATCTTTTAAATGTATTATCCCTTAACTTATACACTTCCATTATATTCTATAAACATCAAAATTGTAAAAATTCTTTTAAGAAAATATTATTATGACAGATATTTATCATTTAGCTACAGCAACCTGTTTGTTGTTCTGGCTACTTCGTGATACTATCGCTTTAGTTTATTTATTTGAAAGGGTTGATAAAGATGCCTGAGACATTTAAAGCATATTATGCAGAAAAAGAAGGCAAAGAAATCCATACTGAACTTAAAGATTTACCCATGGATACAATAGATGAAGGGAATGTATTAATCAAAGTTGCTTACTCCAGCATCAACTATAAAGATGCGCTAGCAGCTAAAAAAGGTGCGGGAGTCGTTAAAAACTATCCGATTATTCCAGGTATAGATTTAGCAGGTACAGTTGTAGAGTCTGAAACTTCTACTTATAAAGAAGGCGATCAAGTTATTGTGACAAGCTATGATCTAGGTGTATCTCATCATGGAGGACTTAGTGAATACGCACGTGTCAAAGAAGAATGGATTGTACCGCTTCCTAAAGACTTAACATTAGAAGAAGCCATGATTTACGGTACTGCGGGCTATACTGCAGCGTTAGCCATCCAAAAATTAGAAGACAATGGCTTAACAGTAGAAGGTTCACCTGTACTGGTACGTGGCGCAAGTGGCGGTGTCGGCAGTTTAGCTGTCATGATGCTAAGTAATATCGGTTATAAAGTCATCGCAAGCACAGGCAATAAACAAAATGCAGATTACTTAAAATCTATCGGCGCAACAGATGTGGTCCCACGTGTCGAAGATACCTCAGACAAACCATTAAACAAAAGAGAATGGCAAGCAGTGATTGATCCTGTCGGCGGCAAACATGTCGGTGACATTGTGAAACGCCTGCAAAATAGAGGCAGTATTGCGTTAATCGGCAATACAGCAGGTCTGGCATTTGAGACGACAGTCTTACCATTCATTTTACGTGGTAACAGTATTTTAGGTGTGGATTCAGCAGAAACACCTATGAAAGTCCGCAAACAAATTTGGCGCAGATTAGCTACTGACTTAAAACCAGAAGCACTGCACTCTATTAAACAAATCATTGATTTCAATGACGTGCCAGAAGCAATGGATAATTTATTAAATAATCATAGTGCTGGTCGTTATCTCGTGAAGATTAACGAAAATTAATTTAAATACTCAATCAGACAACTCTTATTTTGGAGTTGTCTTTTTTTACTAAAATGGTAATTGCATTTAATTCTATTTTACTTTATTGTACTAATGGAAATATATTGATATTTACTTTAATTTTATGAAAGCGTATACTGAATTTACGATAAAAATAACCAGGAGGACTCATAATGAGTAAAACGTTTAACAAAAACCTCATCTTTTTCATTGGTGCACTAGGCGGATTACTATATGGCTATGATATGGGTATTATTTCAGGTGCCCTGCTTTATATTCCAGATGAAATCCCGCTAAACGGTACCACACAAGGACTTGTCGTTTCATCAATGCTGATTGGTGCAATCTTCGGTTCAGGGTTAAGTGGACCTTCATCAGATAAATTAGGTCGACGTCGCGTCGTCTTTATTATCGCAATTATTTACATAGTAGGTGCATTAGCTCTAGCACTTGCGCCTAACTTAACTATGTTAGTCATCGGTCGTTTAGTAATTGGTTTAGCAGTCGGCGGTTCAACAGCTATTGTGCCAGTTTATCTATCCGAAATGGCACCGACAGAATCACGTGGTTCTTTAAGTTCATTAAACCAATTAATGATTACAATCGGTATTTTAGCATCATACTTAACAAGTTACGCTTTCGCAGGTGTCGAAGGCTGGAGATGGATGTTAGGACTTGCGGTTGTCCCTTCTGTCATCTTATTAGTCGGTGTTATCTTTATGCCGGAAAGTCCAAGATGGCTGCTTGAACATCGCGGTGAAAATGCGGCACGTAAAGTAATGGCTTTAACGTTCCCTAAAAATGAGATTGATCATGAAATCTCAGAAATGAAAGAAATCAATGCGATTTCAGAAAGTACATGGAAAGTATTAAACTCACCATGGTTACGTCCAACGATTATCATCGGCTGTGTCTTCGCATTGTTCCAACAAATCATCGGTATTAACGCAATTATTTACTACGCACCGACTATTTTTGTTAAAGCAGGTTTAGGTGACTCTGCTTCTATCTTAGGTTCAGTCGGTATCGGTACAGTCAACGTACTTGTGACAATTGTAGCGATTATGATTATTGATAAAGTAGACCGTAAGAAATTATTAATTATCGGTAATATCGGTATGGTCGCCTCATTAGTCATTATGGCATTACTGATTTGGATCATGGGTATCCAATCAGCAGCTTGGATCAGCATTGTTTGTCTTACAATCTTTATTATTTTCTTCGGCTTCTCTTGGGGCCCTGTACTTTGGGTAATGTTGCCGGAATTATTCCCAATGCGTGCACGTGGTGCCGCAACAGGAATCGCTGCTTTAACACTTTCAATCGGAAGTTTAGCAGTCGCACAATTCTTCCCAATGTTAACTGATGTCTTACCAACACATGGTGTCTTCTTAATCTTCGCCGTAATTGGTGTGTTTGCTTTATTCTTCGTAGCAAAATACTTACCAGAAACTCGCGGACGCAGCTTAGAAGAAATTGAAGCAGAATTACGTGAACGTACTTCAGCTACAACACCAGATTTAAATAAATAGATATAAACATTTAAAGGGATGTCCTCTCACGTTCGAGAAGACATCCCTTTTCTACTGTTATGATTCATTATATTGTTTAATAATTTCTTTGTTTTCTTCTTTAAATGCCTCATTATGACTTGAGACATAGCCTTCTTTCGCTGCCTCAGGTTCAATATATTGTTTTGCGAGGTTTGCGGCGTTCCCTGCATCACTGAAGGCACTCGCAATCAAGTGTGCTTTGGCATCATGATGAATAATATCACCACAAGCAAAAATACCCGCTTCACTCGTTTGTGCGTTACCTTGTCCTTTAATTTGATAATCATTCATCATTTCTAGTTTAGTTGAAGCATCTTCTAACAATGGATTTTCAATATCAAAGCCATGACTGATAATGACATCATCGACTTCTAAAGTTTCCGCTTCTCCTGTCGCACTATTTTCAATGACTACTGAAGCAATACTCTCTTGTGCTTCATCCCCGATCAAAGCAGTGATTTGACTATTTGGATGTTGAATCACACCAAATGTTGCGAGCTTATCTTGCATCGCTTCAAAGCCTTTTAACTGATCCTTACGATATATCAAATGTACACTTTCTGCATATGGCGCTATTTCACACGCCCAATCTATCGCAGAATTGCCAGAGCCGGAAATTAATACACGTTTATTTCTAAAGCGTGATAATTTTTGTACGACATAATGCAAGTTTGAGATTTGATAACGACTCGCATCTTTAATATCTAAGGGTTTCGGATGGATAATTCCTCCACCAATAGCAATAATGACTGCTTTAGATTCATATACATTGCCTTGATCTGTTGTCACTTCAAAATGACGTTCTGCAACTTTATGAATATCCATCACACGCTCTTGTAAGCGTACTTCTGGATTGAAATGCAGGCCTTGATCAATAATATCTTTCGTAATTTCAAAACAAGGTTTCGGTGCGACACCACCGATATCCCAAATGATTTTTTCAGGATATAAACACATCTTGCCACCTAACTCTTGTTGTACATCTATTAAACACACACTCATGCCGCGCATACCTGCATAAAAGCTTGCATATAAACCGGCAGGTCCTCCGCCGATAATAGTTAAATCTTTCATAGTTATGCTTGCCTCCTAGTTTTTCTCTGTGCTGCATAATCATTAATTGAAAATTGTTCTCACTTATATTTTACATGATTTAGTTGTATGAGGAAAACTTTAGCTATTAAAAAAAGAGACACAACACAAATAGTCGTATCTCTTTTAAAAATAAAGATTAAAGTTTTTTATTTTGGTTGGTTTGTCCTTCAATCGGATGTGTTAAAATTGCTTTTTTCAATAGGAAGAACAAGATAATAAAGCCGGCTGATAACGTCATGTGACCTAGTCCTGCAATTCCAGCAATACCTGGTGAAACACTTGCGCCAGTCACTTGCATTGTCCCTTTAATGCCTTGTAGTGCGACTGTCACAATCAAGCCGATATTATAAACATAATAGAACCAGTTAAATAAGTAGTATTTACTGATTGAGAACAGTTTTTCAAAGACTAATAAGATTAGGAACATAAACATACCAAGCATTAGTATGTGTGTATGCACAATCGCAAGTTGTGTTTTGCCTGTAAACTCAAAGGCTTTTGTCAATTCACGATAATAAACACCTGATAATAAGCCTATAATTGTATAAGTTAAAAATGTATACAGAATTCTACGCATACCTAAAAACCCTCCTTTTTGCATCACTCATTATTATAACTGACAGCAACGCTTTCAGAAAGTATCGCGTTATTATTCACGAATTATACACAACTAGAATTCTTTATCTTCTTCATTTAAGGTATTTAGATTATCTTTCATTTTAAATAATATCTCTTTTAATGCCGCTTGGTCAGCTTTTGGAATGTCTAAAAATAAAGTAGATTCCACTTCATCTAAGATTTCAATAATTTCTCTGACATCTTTTTTTGCGACTGCAGTTAAGACGACATCTTTTTTACGTGTATCATTTTTGTCACTGATACGTTCTATTAAGTTTTTATTTTCTAAACTTCTCAATGCGCTGCTCACTGTTGGGCCTTTACGATTAAAAATATGAATTAAATCATTTTGCGGAATGACGCCTGTGTCACTTTCAAAAATATAACGTAACGTTTGCGCTTGTTCTAACGTAATATCGTATACACCTAACAATTGGTCAGCTTTTACTTTCATTTCATTTGTAATCATACGTAATAAGTATTGGATTGTCGTTGCCATGTGTCGCATCTCTCCTTATTTAGACTACACAAATCATTAAATTATGGTACTATAATTAAGCACATATCAAATAAATCGAGCAAAGCGTTCTCTATAGTTTTAACTTAAACGATAGATGTTAAACCTTGCATGTTTGATTTACACACAGAAAGGAAGCTTCAGAATGATTACAGCTTATAAACATAATGTTCATCAAGATATTCATATCACTTCCTTAGAGGAAGCTTTATGGATTAATATTACCGAGCCCTCGAGAGAAGAAGTAGAATCTTTGATTGAGCGCTTTAATATTCCAGAAGACTTCTTAAAAGACCCCTTGGATGCGGATGAAAGCGCACGTGTCGAATTTGATGACGAAACAGGTTATTCTTTAATCATCATCGACTTTCCAATCGTCAATAATACGAACAATAAAATTATTTCGTTTATGACAATTCCACTGGGTATTATTATTGGACACAGACGCATTATGACGATTTGCGATCATGAAGTTGATTTCTTAGATCACTTTGCGAAATCTAGTCAAAATCTGCATTATCGCAGTCAATTTGCGTTGAATATCTTATTAACCATTTCAAACCACTACAACCGTAATTTGCGTTTATTGAATAAATCAAGATTACGCATCGAACGTGAATTGAAGAAAAAAGTAACGAACAAACAACTTTATAACTTGATGGAAGTTGAAAAGAGTTTGGTTTATTTCTTAGCTGCATTGAAAGGTAATGAAGATGTCTTCAATAAACTTTTCAAACTGCCGCCGATTAAACGTTTCGAAGAAGATGAAGACTTGATTGAAGACTTATTTGTCGAAACAAACCAAGCCATTGAAACAACAGAGTTGCATACACGTATCTTAGAAAGTATCACGACTTCATATGAATCTCTGCTTTCAAATGATATGAACAATATCATGAAGACTTTAACACTCTTTACAGTCTTCTTGACGTTACCGACTTTAGTATTCAGTTTCTTCGGTATGAACGTACCGCTTCCGCTTAACGATCATAGCCCGACTTCTTGGATTGCGACACTCGGTATCTCTATGATTATCGTTGCGATTGTCTTTTTACTTTTATGGCGCAAAGGCAAAATCTGACCTAGTTTCAAACTAAAAGATAGACATCATGTATCAAAGTAATCATTATTTTGATACATGATGTCTATTTTATTTATATTGACGTATATGCGGTGGCTGATAGTCTCTCAAAAAGGCTGCTAATGTTTCAAAATCATTTGTGAATAAAATCAAATCTCTGTCTGCCTGACTTAAAAAACCTTCCTCAACCATTTGGTCATAAAACGCTTCGATTTTGTCATAATAACCATTCACGTTCCAAAAGATACATGGATTAGCATTTTGACCGATTCTTGCCCAAGAAACCATTTCCGTAATTTCTTCTAACGTTCCTGGTCCCCCAGGTAAAGCTAAACAAGCATCCCCTTTATCTAACATAGCTGCTTTACGCTCAGCCATGGTATCAACAATTATCAATTCATCTAAACCTTGATGTGCAATTTCTTTTTCCTCTAAGAATTTCGGCATGACACCTACCACATGGCCTTGATGTTGTTTAACCGTATCTGCGAGATGTCCCATCAAACCGACATTGCCGCCGCCATAGACTAAGCCATAATTGTGTTGTGCCATCCATGTACCTAACGCTTCTGCTACCTTTAAATACACTGGATTTTGTCCTGTGCTTGCACCGCAATAAACAATAATATGCATCGTGCTCTCTCCTTTTGACAAAGTTACACTTCATTATAACAAATATAACCATGTTGTTATTCATTGCTTTTTTTATCATTTTTCGGTATATCTATTAACAGATAAAGAAAGGAGTTTCACACATATGAAAAAGAATGGTAAAACATTAGGTATATCACTGATTGCACTTCTAACAATTGCATGTATCGTATTAGTTATTATGATCTTTGCTTCTGGTGAAAAAGAAACATATTACGGGATTATGAAAGATAATCAAACGGTTGAAAAAATGATCAGTGAAAAAGATAATCACATTGAGAAGAATGTTAAAGTTGATTCTGACGATCAATTCAAGCCTAAAAAAGGCGACTTTGTGGTACTTGTTAAAAAAGTAGGTACTGACGAGTTCAGTAAGAAAAAAGTGGTAGAACATGATGATATTCCACATGGTTTAATGATGAAGATTCATGATATGCATCATTAAGCATACGAAAACACCGACGTTTTTACGCCGGTGTTTTTTTAATAGTTTTACAAATATTATGTCAGAAAATTTAAATTTAGAGTCAGGTTTTAACAACCTCTCTATACGTGTGTATTGCTTAAATAGATTTTAAGTAGTCTTCAGATTTTTGTTTATCGAAGACATTTTCCCATTTCGCAATAACGACTGTTGATAATGCGTTACCGACTACGTTAACGCATGTACGAACCATATCCAGAATACGGTCCACACCGATGATTAATGCAAGACCAGCTGCTGGTAAGCCCATAGAACCTAATGTTGTTAAAAGTACAACGATTGAAGTTCCCGGCACCGCTGCCATACCTTTTGATGTAATCATCAATGTAAAGATTAATACAAGTTGTTCACCTAAACTTAAGTGAATACCATACATTTGTGCAACGAACAATGCGGCGATTGATTGATACAGTGCTGAACCATCTAAGTTGAATGTGTAGCCGATTGGAATTACAAATGATGTCACGTCTCTCGGAGAACCGAAGTTTTCCATTTTTTTCATCATAACTGGCAATACTGCTTCTGAACTTGAAGTTGAGAATGCCAATAAAATTTCACTTTTCAATACTTTTATAATATCAAATACACTGATGCCGCATAATTTAGCTACAATGCCCAATACTACTACTACAAAGAAGACCATTGCGCCGATAACAACAGCCACTAATTTCAATAGTGGAACCAATGCTGAAGCACCAAATGTCATAATTGTTACACAAATAAATGCGAATACGCCTAGAGGCGCGAGTTTCAAGATTTTATTGATCATCCAGAATGTCGCTTCTAACACTCCGCTTAAGAAAGCTTTAACAGGCTCTCCTTTTTCTCCGATAGCTGCAATTCCTAATCCAAAGAATACAGCGAAGAAGATAATCGGAAGCAATTCGCCTTTAGCTAATGCTTCGAAAAAGTTCGTCGGAATGATATTAACAATGGTATCAATAAAATGATTGCCATATGTAGAATGTTCAGCTGCATGTGCTGATGATTCATATTTAGTAATATCACCTTTTGGTAATTTGTTCGGATCTAGTCCCGTCCCCGGTTTAAAGATATTCGCGAACAAAACACCTAATGCAATTGCGATAGTTGTAATCACTTCAAAGTAAATAATTGTTTTAAGTCCATAACGTCCAACTGTTTTAGATTCACCTACACCTGAAATAGATAAGGCAAGCGAACAGAAAACGACTGGAATAACAATCATTTTAATTAAGTTTAAAAATATATCACCAAGCGGTTGTATATAATTCGCGATGTCTTTTTGTCCATAAAGCAATAGTCCTACAACAACACCAAGAACAAGCGCGATCATAACCTGCACTGGTAAACTTATTTTTCTCTTAAATATAGCCATTGATGCATCTCCCCTTTTTCTGACATTGTTTAATTATATCAGAAAATAAATAATTAGGATAGAAAAATTTAAAACTTCAAGATGATTTTACACTAAATGTTCAAAATTATATTAAATAACAGTGTAAAATAACATATTTTGAAGCAATTATCTTTCTATCCTAATTATACCGCTAGTCTTTGACGACTGCTAAGAAGATTACCATTAATACGATTAATGCGACACCCATAACTTGCCAAGCACCGAATGATACGCCTAACCATACAACAGATAATAAAATCGCTGTTAACGGTTCGATCGTACCAAGTACACTGGCTTCTTGCGGGAATAAGAATTTCAAGCTGGAAATAAATAGCCAGAATGCAAACATCGTACCAATAATCACTGAAATGAATAAATACACAATGACTTTTACATCCCAATTTGATGTATCAACTTTCCAAATCGGATGTAAGAAGTTTAAGAATATACCTGCGATTAACATCGCCCAGCCTACAACATTGACCGTTCCCCACTTAGCAAGCAATTGTACGGGGAAGATGGTATAGAATGCCATCGCAAAAGCTGACATTACACCCCAAATAATTGCTGGCATCGGAACAGATAATGTTGCAAGCGAACCATTCGTTAATAGGAAGAATGTACCACTTAGTGCCAATGTGACTGCGATACCTTCTTTCCATCTGAAACGGATGACTTTAGCTGCAACTAAATACAAGATAATAATGACAGGACCTAAATATTGGAGCAACGTCGCTACTGCTGCGTTACCATAATGAATGGTCGCCATAAAGCAGTATTGCACACCTAACATACCAATGAGTGAGTAAATAAATAATTTGAGCGTATCTTTTTTATCTGCCCAAATGGTGATTGTCTTCTTACCTTCTAAAAAGAATGACATTATAACTAAAAGTAATCCAGATACTAATAAACGAACACCCACGAACCACGTGACCGGTAATTGTTTATTTTCAAACAACCATTGTGATACTGTACCGCCGACGCCCCAGAATATAGAGCCAATAATCACGAGTACAAAGCCCGGCCAACGTTTTTGATTTCTGTGTGTCATGCCGTCCCTCCTATCATGTTTTTTCTCTATGCTGATACTAAAGGTGTTATATCCATTTTTGATGATAATAATCAATTTTTGATAAGTTGTGATAGAGTTTTCATACTCACACAACTATCCTTGTAACGCAAATAAGACACTAAACACTATTCATCGTGTTTAATGTCTTAATCACATTTATTCTAACATACTTAATCGGTTATTTAAGCTTATAATTGTCATCAAAGAAATTATGTTTAGCTTTTTTGATATGCTTTCTTGTTTGCGTATCAAATGCTTGTGCAAATAATCCCTTTGAAGTCCCCATCGGTTGAATCACATACGTTAATTGCGGTTCATCTTTAAAGACAACCTCTTTATAATAAACGCCGTCTTTCGCATTGAATTTTTTCTTTTTTGATTTGATATCATCTTGTAATTGATGTTCAGCAATATACTGATCCACCAATTTTAAATTTTGCTTACCTTGATAGGTTTTCAAACCAAAGAAGAATACTGTTGCGATAATTAAGGAACCGATAATAATTAAAATCAAATGAAAAACTCTTTTACTCATAGCCAGACTCCTTTAGCCTTTAAACTTCATCCATATAAAAATATATTATCTATATAATTATGAATGAAGTTTCCCTTACTTGTCACACATTTAATTACATTGTAACAAATTTGTCGATGATTACATTAGAAATAACGTCTGAAAGCATCTACATCTAAACGATACGTATGATGTGCTGCTTGATCTGCCTTACCTACAGCAACCACCATTACTGGAACATAGCGTTCAGGATCTAAACCTAAAATAGAAGCAATATTTTCTCTATCGAAACCGCCGATTGGATTAGTATCATAGCCATGCGCTTTTGCGACAAGCATGAACTGCATCGCAAACAAGCTACAGTCGATATTTACGATAGATGTCATTTGCGGCAAGCTTAACCCTTTATAAAATGGTAGAAACTTAGATAATAAGTCATCTTTAGTTTCTTGAGGCATATAGCCTTTATCAACGTTACCTTGATAGATTTGTTCACCATACTCGTAGTTGCGTAAATCACCAAAAATAACAACCATCGCAGCAGATGTATCATTTTGTCTTGTATTGAATTGCATAGCAGGACGGACTTTTTCTTTTCCTTCTTCACTATCTACTACAACAACTCGCCATGGCTGCATATTAATTGAAGAAGGTGCTAGTGCTGCTTTCCCTAACATTTCATCCATTTCTTCATGTGAAATCTTCACATTTGGGTCATAAACCTTTACTGATTTACGTGCTCTCAGCACATCATCAAACCATTGTTTTTCCATTATATTTTTTGCTCCTTTATCTATTATGTTTATTTTTCGAACAAAACGGAATCTATTTGAATATTTTCATACTACAAAGTTTAAACATAGTAAATTATAGGCACGAAATTTATTCTTGACAAGTGATTGCGTTCATAATATCGTTGTTTTAAATAAGGAGTGATTTAATTGCATGAACCTAACAACTTTTTAGATAAACAATTATGTTTTTTATTCTATGTGTCGTCTAAAGAGATAATTAAGCGTTACACCCCGCATCTTAAGAAATATGGGCTGACATATACTGGCTATATTGTTCTACTCGCTATAGAAGACGATGAATTTATCAACATCAAATCTTTAGGGGAAAGATTATATTTAGATTCTGGAACATTAACACCTATGATTAAAAAGTTAGAAAAACAAGGACTTGTCAAACGCCTTAGACAGCCATCAGACGAAAGAAATCTCCTTGTCTCTTTAACTGAAGAAGGTGTTAACACTCGCCACGAAATCTCACATATTGCGATGGAAGTTTTCAATGATTTAGACATTTCAATGGAAGATGCGAAAACAATTAAATCTATCCTATCGAAATTTATCGTTAATAACTTTTCTGAAGCCTAACACTACAATCCTCTGATTATCTATCAGCTCCTGGACGTGATATAATTAAAGTCAGAACTCGCTGAATACTCAGTAAGATTGCCTTACAAGAATTCGGGTATGAATGACTAAAGCGAGCTTTAATTAAACAATGAAAAGGAGCGATTTTATATGCCTTTCGAAAGTAAACCCACTGACATTTTCAAAGAATTCGGACGCCAATTTATAGATCAAATCCCAACAGTAAATGCTGTAAAAACAGATATTAAAGAAAAAGATAACCAATATATTGTTGAAGCAGATTTACCAGGATTTGATAAAAAGAATATCAACCTTTCTTATAATGAAGGTACACTGAAAATCAGCGCAAAACGCTCAATTGAAAGTAGTACTGAAAATGAAGAAGGTCGCGTAATCCAAAGAGAACGTAGCACTGACAGTGTCAGCCGTGAATTCTCTTTCAGTAATATCGACAGCGACAAGATTTCAGCATCTTACAAAGATGGTGTCTTAACTGTTGTATTGCCTAAGAAAGATGAACAAGACTTAGCAGGTTCTAATATCACAATCGATTAATAATTATTTTTCGCAGCATTCCTTTAAGGGATGCTGTTTTTTTACGTCAAAAAGCGAGTCCTCTTTAAGAACCCGCTTCTCTTATCAAAATGACATCTCATATTGATTTATAACATTTATTTTTAGTTACTACGTAATTCAGCTAACAATTTTTCCGCTTCAGCCATATTCGCAGTGTCTGCTTGTTTTAAAGCATCGGCTACCTGTTCAATTTCGTTACCTTTCGCACCTGCGACAATCGCCAATGATTTATACTGCAGACTCATATGACCTTCTTGAATACCTTCAGATACTAAAGCACGACACGCTGAGAAGTTTTGAGCCAAGCCGACTGCTGCCGCAACTTCACCTAATTCTTGTGCAGAATCCACATGCAAGATTTCTTGTGCTAAACGTGCAATCGGAACCACTTTTGTACCACCGCCGACAGTTGCGAGTGTCATCGGAATTTCAATCGTTCCTCTTAAACGACCTTTATCTTCTAAGTACTCCCATTTTGTCATACTGCGATACTGTCCTTCTTTACATGCATATGCGTGTGCGCTGGCTTCAGCACTGCGTGTGTCATTGCCTGTTGCTAATACTACTGCATGAATACCATTCATGACACCTTTATTATGTGTCACTGCACGGTATGGATCGACATAAGCTAAAACTGAAGCAGCTTCCAAACGTTTCGCAACTGTTTCACCGCTCATCTCACCACGTGCTAAAGCTGAAACATCAATTTCTCCTGAGACGCGCACAAGTGACGCTGTAGCGTGATTAGACAAAATACTCATTAGGACATTGATTTCTGGCCATTCGCCTTTCAGGAAGCCAGAAATGCCTTCTAAGATGGTATTCATCATATTAGCGCCCATCGCATCTTTCGTATCAACATAAACTTTTAAAGAAACTAGTTGTTCTTTTTCAAACGTATCGACATCAATTTTACGATAACCACCGCCACGTTTTAAAATCGATGGATAACTTGCATCTGCGACTTGATGAATTTGTGATTCTTTCTCAATTAATTGTTCAGCTAATTGTGCTGGATCTTCTACTTCCATAAAGACAATTTGTCCAATCATCAAACGTTCACTCGATTCAACTTTGAATCCGCCAGTTTGATTGACTAACTTCGAACCATAACTTGCGGCAGCTACGACTGATGGTTCTTCTACCATCATCGGCACCGCATAATGTTTACCGTCTACAATAATGTCTGGTAATAATCCGACAGGCAATGCACCTTGTGTAATCACATTTTCAATCAGACTATCAGCCACTTCTTCAGAAAGCAGCGGTATATCTAACAATTCTTGATGACTTTCTTGTGAAATCCAACCATTGTCTTCTAAACGCTGTAATTTATCTTGACGTGATAAGTGTCTGAAATCTTTCCCCAATGCTTTCATGTTGCTTACTCTCCTTTTTCAACTTCTAATGCGATACCTAAACCGCCGCCGATACATGCTGTTGCAATACCGTTGTGTTTATTTTCTTGATGCAGTTCATGAACTAATGATGTCACTAAACGCGCCCCTGAAGCACCGATTGGGTGACCGATTGCAACTGCGCCGCCATAGATGTTCAATTTCTCATCTGGAATGTTCAAATTCTCTTTAACCGCAATACTTTGAACTGAAAATGCTTCTGTCATTTCTACTAAATCAATATCATCAATTGTTTGATTTGTTTTCTCTAATAATTTAGATACAGCATAGTAAGGTGCGATACCCATAATTTCAGGATCACAACCGACTTCTGCATAATCACCTAAAATCCCCATAATTTCATAGCCGTTTTCACGTGCATAGTCTGCATCCATTAAGATTAAGGCTGATGCACCGTCATTGATACTTGAAGCATTTCCTGCTGTTACTGTACCGTCTTCTTTGAAGATAGTATCTAAAGTCGCAAGTTTCTCTACATTACTGTTACCGCGGATACCTTCGTCCATTGTCATTTCTTCGCCATCTGCATCTGTTAATGGAATCATTTCTGCTTGGTATTTACCAGCTTGAGATGCTTCGTACGCTTTTTGATGTGAATTGACCGCAAACGCATCTTGTTGTTCACGTGTCACTTCATATTTATCCGCAATACGTTCAGCCGTAATACCCATCGGTACATTTTCAAACGCATCTGTCAAACCGTCATGCATAAAGCTTGGTACAGGTTTTTCTTGTCCAGGTAATACCAGTTTCGGTGCATTTGTCATACTTTCAACACCGCCAACTGCGACAACTTTTGCTTCCCCTAATTGAATCAGTTGTTTACCTAAGATTACAGCTTTTAAACCAGATCCGCATACTTCGTTGATAGTCATTCCAGGAGTTGATGTCGGCAATCCGGCATTTACCAAGATTTGACGTGCTGGATTCTGTCCGTTGCCTGCTTGCAATACGTTACCAAAAATTACATTCTCGATTTTATCTTTCGGCAGATTGATAGCATCAATTGCTGCTTCTAAAGCGATGGTGCCAAGTTGTACTGCAGAATAATCTCTTAATTTCCCTCTGAATTTTCCTACTGGTGTACGTTTTGCACTAACAATTGCGATTTTGCTCATAATTTAGTCTCCTTTTTTATCACTAGCTACTAATTTAAAATTGTATTTTTGTACCCTCTTTTGATATGATTTAAAGTGATTTAACATATCAAGAAAGGATGTTGGTTATTTATGACAATTGGTATCGACCAACTTAATTTTTATATTCCGAACTTTTACGTAGATATGGCTGATTTAGCCGAAGCACGCAATGTAGATCCAAACAAGTTTCTGATTGGTATCGGTCAGACTGAAATGGCTGTAAGCCCAGTCAGTCAAGACATTGTAACAATGGGTGCGAACGCTGCTCAACCTATCTTGACAGAACAAGACAAGAAAGATATTACGATGGTTATTGTCGCAACTGAATCAGCAATTGATTCAGCGAAAGCGTCTGCTGTACAGATTCATCATCTACTAGGAATTCAACCTTTTGCACGCTGTTTCGAAATGAAAGAAGCATGCTATGCAGCGACTCCTGCGATTCAAATGGCAAAAGATTATTTAGTACCACGTCCTAATGAAAAAGTATTAGTTATCGCAAGTGATACTGCGCGTTACGGACTTAACAGTGGCGGTGAACCGACACAAGGTGCTGGTGCAGTCGCTATGGTAATCAGTCATAACCCGCGTATTGCTGAGTTGCATGATGATTCAGTTGCATTTACAGAAGACGTTTACGATTTCTGGAGACCATCTGGTGAAATTTATCCGCTTGTTGACGGTAAATTATCTAAAGATGCCTATATCCATTCTTTCCAAGAAAGTTGGAACGAATACGCGAAACGTTATCATAAATCATTGTCTGACTTTGCTGCGTTATGCTTCCATGTACCATTCACAAAGATGGGTCAAAAAGCACTTGATTCTATTTTAACAGATACAGCCTCAGAAGATACACAAGCAAGATTAAATGACAGTTACAAATCTGCTACGGATTATAACCGCTATGTCGGAAATATCTATACAGGTTCACTTTATTTAAGCTTGATTTCTTTACTTGAAAACCATGATTTAAATAGCGGAGACCGTATCGGTCTATTCAGCTATGGTTCTGGTTCAGTAGGTGAATTCTTCACAGCTACACTTGCAGACGGCTTCAAAGACGCACTTGATGTTAAAGCACATCAAGCAATGTTGAAAAACCGAAAAGCATTATCTGTTGAAGAGTACGAATCATTCTTCAAACGTTTCGATAACCTTGAATTTGATGCTGA
This sequence comes from Staphylococcus sp. HMSC061G12, assembly GCF_001838465.1. Lineage (NCBI taxonomy): Bacteria > Bacillati > Bacillota > Bacilli > Caryophanales > Staphylococcaceae > Staphylococcus > Staphylococcus sp. HMSC061G12. The sequence continues at coordinate 27,792 of NZ_KV837015.1, read as the reverse complement.
AACTGAGTTAGCAGTTGAACCAAAAGGCAACTTCTACCTTAAAGAAATCTCAGACAACATTCGTTACTATGATACCGTAAAATAATAGATAAAGCTTGTGTGAAGCAATGCTTGATTTGGAAGTCTTGAAGTCATTTCAAGGCTTCTTTTTTTATTTGTGTTTCATTCAATTTTCTTTTACCTATAAAAGGTGGATAGTTGTAAACAAAATCTATATAATAGATATTTAATGCATTATATTTCACATCGCGTTTAAGGAAAAACAGACAATCGTAGAGGTGACTAGAATTGAAGAAATTTCTCAGAGCGTTGCGTAACGCAACTAAAGGTGTGGATCTGAGTTTGATCATAACCTTTATCCTGCTTGGTTTTATTGGGATTGTCATGGTTTATAGTGCTAGTATGGTACCCGCTTCAAAAGGTTCTTTAACAGGCGGCTACCCTGTCGCAAGCAACCATTTCATGAAACGCCAAGCTATTTATTTCGTGATTGGACTTATCATAATCTTTTTCTCTCTTTTTGTCAGAATCGATTTCTTTAAATCTCCAAATGTTCAATTGATCATGTTGTTAGTTACCTTTGGACTTTTAGCTTTAACCTTATTAATAGGTAAAGAAATCAACGGTTCCAAAAACTGGCTGAACTTAGGATTTTTCAGTCTCCAATCTTCCGAGTTTTTAAAACTCGCTTCTATATTTTATTTCTCATACATCATTGATCGACGATTAAGCAGACAGCGTGACTATCAAATTAATCATTTAATTCCACCGTTACTCTTATTAGGCTTTGGTCTGGTCCTTGTACTCTTACAAGGTGACTTAGGTGGAACCATGTTAACCGTCGTCATTATAGGATGCATTTTACTTTATTCTGATATCAAGAATAAAATTAAAGTGCAAATCTTTGGTATCGCACTCTTGCCTGTAGCAATGTATCTGATTTATACATTGCTCTTTGATACGAAGAACATTTACAGAATCAAACGTATTGCTGTTTTCTTAAATCCCTTCAAATATGAAAATAATGAAGGTTATCAGCTGACAAGTGCTTTAATTTCAATCGGTAATGGCGGTTTATTCGGTAAAGGACTCGGCAATGGAGTTTCAAAACTTGGGTACCTGCCAGAGCCGCATACAGACTTTATTTTCACTGTCTTGTCTGAAGAGTTAGGCTTAATCGGGGTCTTGATTGTCTTAGGACTCTATGGACTCATTGTGGTAAAAAGTTTAATCTATGCTAACCGTACTTCAAATCACTTCTACAAGCTGATATGTATCGGTATCGGCAGTTATATCTTTATCCAAGCCTTTGTTAATATCGGCGGTGTTTCAGGTACCATTCCTTTAACAGGTGTAACCTTACCGTTGCTCAGCTATGGCGGTTCATCGATGTTAAGTGTCAGTATTGCATTTGCGGCATTGATTATGACGACACGTAAAATTAATCGTGAACGTACCGCGCATACTAAACTTCAAGCAATTAAATAACATTCAAAGCAGGACAAATGTAAGTCTATCACCTTTCTCTTGTCCTGCTTTTTAATATGACTAAGGACCACTAACATTCATCTATTAGTGGTCCTTACGTCTTCAATATTTACATGTTCATTCATCCATACCGTTCTTATTTAGCTGCAAGTGAACGGTTTCTCTTGCCTAAATGCCACATTGTGATAAACGCAATCACTCCGAATAATGCTAAGAAGATGAAAGCTAAGTGGCTTGTTCCTGTTAAGCTTGTCACATACGTAATCACTAATGGCGGGAAGAATCCTCCAAGACCACCCATCATTGATACGATACCGTTTGCGACACCTGCTTCTTTGTGGAAGTAATGCGGTACTAATTTGAATACTAAACCGTTACCGATACCTGCACATGCACTGATTGTTAAGCATCCGATTGTAAATAATAAGATACCATCAGAAATACCTAATAAGACAGCACCGATAATCATAATAATAAAGTCGACTTTTAATGCCATCACCGCATCAATTTTGTCCCCGATGATACCACCAAGCGGTCTAAGTAATGTCGCAATCGCGATAAAGACCCCTGCTCTGATTCCTGCGTCTACTGAAGTCAAATTGAAATGATCAACTAAGTATTTAGGTAAGAAGATACCAAATGCTACGAAAGAACCGAACGTAATGAAATACCATAAGCTTAAGTAATATAAACGTAAGTCTTTTAATAAGTCTTTCGCTTGTGCTACAAATGGAACCTTAACTTTAGGTTCTTTAGCATCTCCTAAGAAGAACATTATGATTGCGAATACTGCCATTAAAATTAAGTATAATCTCACTGTTGATTGCCAACCGATAACACCTGCTAATGGTGGTGCTAAGAATGAAGATACGGCTGTCCCTAAGTTACCCATACCGTAAATACCATTCGCTAAACCAACTTTTTCTTTAGGGAAATATTTAGGTAATGACGTTACCCCAACTGAGAAAGTCGCACCTGCTACCCCTAAGAAGAAGCCTGCAATCATTAACATGTTAACTGATGTTGCTGAACTTAATAAAAAGATAGGTACTAATAGAATAATAAAACTTGCGAAGAAGACCCATTTTGCGCCAATAACGTTTGTTAAATAACCGAATGGGATACGAAGAATAGATCCTAAAATAACTGGTATTGCGAGTACAATTGAAACTTGTCCGCTCGTAATTTTAATGTCTTCTGAAATCAGCGGCATCAATGGTGCAATGATACTCCATACCATGAAGCCGGCAACCAAACTCAACGTTTGGATGGTTAACTGTAAACCGCCTCTAGATTTGTTCATTTTTTTCACCCTAACATTACATTTTCATATCATATTTAATAAGAGCAGCAGTATCCCCCTGATGTGTTTTTTGAGTCGAAGTTATTTTATTCATCAGTTAAAGATACTGCTTACACTTAATAGTGTATTATTTAGGTGAATTATTGAACATAAGGGCATTCCCTTAAAACATTCGGCTTTTCCCTAATCCCTCTATTTTAGTTAAAATCAGCATGTTAAAGGCTTTTTTCATCACAATTTTTTCACATATTAGTCACATACTATTCAAATTGTTCGACTTTAAATTAAAAAAAGAACTCATCTATTTTGATGAGTTCAATGTCATTCCTATTTAAAAATCAAGCAATTTTTTCTTTAAGGCATACTCCACTAATTCTGGTTTAGATTTTAATTCTAACTTCTGCATAATATGTGTTTTATGTGCTTCTACAGTTTTCACTGAAATAAATAATTTTTCTGCGATGTCTTTATTTCCATAACCTTTGGCAATCAAAGGCAATACTTCTAACTCGCGTTTAGATAAAATCCGAAACGGATCATTCGTATTTTTGCCATCTTGGTCAGAATTATTCACAAATTCATTGACCAATGATGTCGTCATTTTAGGGTCAATATAAGTGTCGCCGCGATAAACCGTACGCACAGCTGAAATTAATTGTTCATCTGGTGCGTTCTTTAAAATATAGCCTTTCGCGCCATTTCTTAAGACATGGAACAGATATTCATCATCATCATACATCGTTAAAATAAGTATTTTTGTTTCAGGAAAACTTTCCATAATTTTACTTGTCGCAATCAAACCTGACTCCCCTGGCGGCATGCTTAAATCCATAATTAACACGTCAGGGCGATGCTGCATCACTTTTTGGTATGCTTCAACACCCTCAGCAGCAGTATCTACGACTTCCATATCCTCTTGGAAATTCAAGATCATAGAGAAGCCCGTTCTCACCACTGCGTGATCATCTGCAATAACAATTCTCAACATCAAGTCTCCTATCGTTTATCAGTTATTGGAACTTCTAACGTCACTATTGTACCACGTCCCACTTGTGAATCAATATTAACTGAACCGTTGACTAATTCAGCACGTTCATTCATACCGAATAATCCTAGGCCGGTTCCTTTGGCTTTATCACCTATATTGAATCCTGTACCGTGATCGCTCACTTCAGCGATAATGGACGCTTCTCCTAAGTGTAAGGAAACGTAAACTGTGTCTACTTGTGCATATTTCAGCGCATTGAACAATGCTTCTTGTACCACACGATAAACTACCGTTTCGATTTCGCTGTCAAAACGTTGTGCCGAAAAATCAGTATGATACGCAATATGCACACCATAGTTCTTTTCGAACTGTTTAAAGTAAGAGCGGAAAGCAGCGTCTAGTCCTAAGTCATCTAATGAAGATGGGCGCAGCTCTACAGATAAATTACGGACATCATCGATTAAACGTGACATAATGCCTTCAATACGCTTAGAATTATCAACCATTTCATCTTTATCTTGTTGATACTTCAATAAACGTAATTCAACGTCTACATTAATCAATTCTTGGACAATACCATCATGTAATTCTCTGGAAATCCGCTTACGTTCATTTTCTTGTGCTGAAATTGTTTTTTGCATCATCAAACGTTGATAACGTTTATCTTGTCGTTCAATCTGAGGAGAAACAATGTGTAGTGTAAATGCATAGATTTCATTGGCTGTATCGATGATTTCGTATGAAGCAGTGTATGGTTCAATTTTATTGTCTCGTGTGCGCATAAAGACTTGGAAGCTGCCTTTGCCGATTTCTAACGCTTCTAAGAAACAGTTTTCACATGACATAATATCAAACTCATTTGAATAGCCTTCGCATCTTCTGCAAATCGCATTCGTCATTTGACTATAGTCATTTTCTTCAGAAAAGACCTCTTCCGCCGCTTCATTCAACGCGATCACTTGACCTTCCTTATTTAAAAACACCATTTTTTCATTGGTATTTAAATAATACTTGGTCAATAATTCTTGTAATTTTTCACGGTTATCAATTGATTTCATCTCTAAAACTCCCTAACCTGTGATTAATGCGAATCTCTTCACTGCCTTCAGGCAATGGACGCCCATTACGTTGACCTAGCAACAATGCGCCATACACACGATTATCATGCCATAAAGGAATGGCAACCATTGCTGTCAGTGATTCACTTAAAACAATCGGATAACTGAGCTTGTCGTTTGGACTCAGCACAGTATTGACATCATCGATAATCATTCTAGAGCCAGTTCGGATAACAAGACCAGCCAACCCCTTGCCAGGGCGCAAGACAATCAGCTGATAGCGGTTATTGAGATTGCCTGACGCATGTCTCCATTTGATGACTGCACTATGTGAGTCATCTTCAGGCAAAGCAATCGCCGCAAAATCAAACTGTTCTTCTTCTCTGATTTCTTCCAAAGCAGCTTGATAGTTAAAGTAACCCGTCGCAACTACACTATTCAAATTGTCTCCTCCTATCTATGTTTGACTTTGTTTCTGCGGTAAATAATGTAACTTCTGCTCGCATAAGTCAATGGTACACTCCACACATGAACCAATCTTGTGAATGGCCATAACGCAAAGATACCAAAACCAAGTAATACATGAAGTTTAAATGACCATGGCACATCTGTCATTAAATTTGCATCTGGTCCAAATGTGAATAATTGTCTGAACCATACAGAAATTGATGATCTATAATCAAAATCTGGCATAACCGCATTTGTTACTAACGTTGCATAGCACCCCATAAATACAAGAATCAACAAGAAAAAGTTTACAACCATATCTGATGCAGAACTAAGATGTCTGATGTTCTTAACTGATACACGGCGTGACGTTAATAAAAACATTCCAATTAATGTTATTATACCAAAAATACTACCGATATATACAGCCCCGAAATGGTACATCTCATGGCTGACTCCCATTGCGCTGATCCATGATGGCGGGATAACTAAACCCACAAAGTGTCCGATTGCTACCGGAATAATCCCTAAGTGGAATAATAAACTGCCCCATTTCAAACGTTTCTTTTCAATAAATTCACTGGACTTTGCTGTCCAAGAGAATTGGTCATATCTAAAGCGGGCAATATGACCGAGAATAAAAATGGCGATACATAAATATGGGTATATGACCCACAAAAATTGATTAAGCATGCGGTGTCACCTCTTCACTTGGTTGTAAACATAATTTGAGTGTTTCTCTTAAGCCTTTAATTAAAGGTGCATACGGACTATCCATTTCTCTTAATTGATTCAGCATCGCAAATGTTCCATCTTCAATTACCATAATAATGAATTCGATATTTCCTTCTGCACGATCATCGTTTTGCCATTGTGCAGCGTATAAGAATTCAAGCATTAACGGTAAGAAGTCTGAAAGTTCATTATCGACCATATCGAGTCCGAACATTTCATAGAGTACTTTGAGTTTCGCTAACATTTGTCCGCGTTCTTTCTGCGTATCAAATTTATTGTAAGTCATATACAGCGGTGCTTCTTTATTAAAATCAAATGTATCTGTATACAGTTGTTTAATTTCAGTCAACGGATAACTTAGAATACGTTCACGATATTCCACCATCTCAGCATATGCTGGATGGTGACTATCGAAAACATCTTCAAATGTCTTAGGATGGAAAGTTAACTTTTCTGGAAAGTTCAATTGTTGCGCAAAATAACCGATTGACTCTTGATATTTATAAAAGTTATTCAGGTTAATCACGGAAAATCCCTCCATAGAAGCTTTCGTTATAAGCTTCTTGTCCAGTTTGTCCCGGTTTCATTGCTACTGGTGCGCCACAGCCATCACAACCGCTTCCGCCGATTGTGTTATCGCTGAATTCATAACCTTGACTGCCTTGTGCAGCGTAAGTGTCCATATATTGTTCTTTGTGAGATGTTGGGATTACGAAACGATCTTCGTATTTCGCAATCGCTAATAAACGATACATATCTTTAGTTTGACGTTCTGTTAAACCAAGACGATCTAAACGATCTAAATCGAAGTCTTTACCTGTCACTTGTGCACGCATGTAACTTCTCATCATTGCCATACGTTGTAATGCTTCTTTAACTGCTTTTGTATCACCAGCAGTCAATAAGCTTGCAAGGTATTCAATCGGTAAACGCATTTCTTCAATTGCAGGGAAGATTGCATCTGGGTTCTTGATTGAATCTTTACCTTCGAAGTAGTTCATGATCGGACTTAATGGTGGGCAATACCAAACCATTGGTAATGTACGGTATTCAGGGTGTAATGGGAAAGCTAATTTGTACTCGATTGCCAATTTATAAACTGGTGAGTTTTGTGCAGCTTCGATCCATTCCATTGATACGCCGTCTTTTAACGCTTGTTCAATAACTTCTTCATCATATGGATTTAAGAATAAATCACATTGTTTTTCGTATAAATCTTGTTCATTTTCAGTTGATGCAACTTCATGTACACGGTCAGCGTCATACAGTAATACACCTAAATAACGCATACGGCCAGTACAAGTTTCTGAACATACTGTTGGTAAACCAGCTTCAACACGTGGGAAACAGAAAGTACATTTTTCAGCTTTGTTAGTTTTCCAGTTGAAGTAAACTTTTTTGTATGGGCATCCTGTCATACAGTAACGCCATCCACGACAAGCTTCTTGGTCAACAAGCACGATACCATCTTCGTCACGTTTGTACATTGCACCTGATGGACATGATGCTACACAGCTTGGGTTTAAGCAGTGTTCACATAAACGTGGTAAATACATCATGAATGTTTGGTCAAAGTCGAATTGGATTTTTTCTTCAATACGTTGGATGTTCGGATCTTCTGGCCCAGTTACGTGTCCGCCTGCTAAGTCATCTTCCCAGTTAGGACCCCAATGTAAATCCATTTTGTCACCAGAAATGACTGAGTGTGCAGTCGCAACTGGAGAATGTTTGCCTGCTTTTGCAGTTGTCAGATGTTCGTAGTTGTAAGTCCAAGGCTCGTAGTAATCTTTAATGACTGGCATATCTGGGTTGTAGAAGATTTTACCGAAAGCAATCTTAGACCAGCGGCTGCCCGCTTTAAGGTCTAATTTGCCTTTCTTGTTCAGTGTCCATCCACCTTTATATTTCTCTTGGTCTTCCCAGCGTTTCGGATAACCGACACCTGGTTTCGTTTCTACGTTATTAAACCAAATATATTCTGCACCCGGACGGTTTGTCCAAGTGTTCTTACAAGTGACACTACATGTGTGACACCCGATACATTTGTCTAAGTTCAATACCATGGCTACTTGTGCTTTAATCTTCAAGCCAATCTACCTCCTTCATCTTTCTCACTGCTACATAAACATCTCTTTGGTTACCAATTGGACCATAATAGTTAAAGCTATAGCTGATTTGGGCATAGCCCCCAACTACTTGCGTAGGTTTCAAGTGAATACGAGTCGGTGCGTTATGTGAACCGCCGCGCATTCCTGTAATTTCAGAACCCGGTGTTTGGATATGTTTATCTTGTGCGTGGTACATAAACATTGTTCCTTTCGGCATTCTGTGTGATGTAACGGCTCTTGCTGTAACAACACCATTACGGTTATATACTTCTAACCAATCGTTATCGTTAATATCGTGTGCTTCTGCATCTTCTTTAGAAATCCAAACAACCGGACCACCACGGAATAACGTCAACATGTGTTGATTATCTTGGTATGTTGAGTGGATATTCCATTTACCATGCGGTGTTAAATATCTTAAGACTAAGTTATCTTGACCGCCGATGACTTTCTTATCTTTTGTACCGAAGACCATCGGTGGTAATGTCGGTTTATAAACCGGTAAGCTTTCACCGAATTGCTGGAAGATTTCATGATCTAAATAGTAACTTTGACGTCCAGTCAATGTTCTGAACGGTACTAAACGTTCAATGTTTGTTGTGAATGGTGAATAACGTTTCTTACCTTTATTTGAACCAGAGAATACTGCAGTCGGAATCACTTCACGTGGTTGTGATGTAATGTTTAAGAATGTAATCTTTTCAGCACTGCGGTCACTAGAAATATCTGTTAAAGGCATACCTGTTTTATCTTCTAAGTCTTTATATGACGCTTGAGATAATTCACCGTTTGTTGCTGATGAAATATTTAAGATGACATCTGCAGCACGTCTTGCTGTATCAATACGTGGCAAGCCGTTTTTCACTGTATCGTCATTCCATGTACCAACGATATCTTTAGCTTCTTCGTATTGTTTTTTAACTGGGAAGCTGACACCGTGTGCACCTAACTTCGCATTTTCTAGTAAAGGTCCGACAGAAATGAATTTGTCATAGATTTCTGTATAGTTACGGTCTACAACTGAGAAGCCAGGCATTGTTTTACAAGGAATCGCTTCAACTTCGCCTTTTGTCCAGTCTTTAACTTTACCGTAAGGTGTCGCAATCTCTTGTTTAGAGTCATGCGCTAATGGTGAAGTCACCACATCTTTGAATGTACCTGGCATATGCACTTTCGCTAAATCAGAGAATGTCTTACTTAATGATTTGAAGATATCCCAGTCTGAACGTGATTCCCATAATGGGTCAATCGCTGGATTGAATGGGTGAACGAATGGGTGCATATCTGTTGATGATAAGTCGTGTTTTTCATACCAAGTTGCAGCTGGTAAGACGATATCTGCTTTTAATGGTGTTGAAGTCATACGGAAATCTAATGCGACAATCAAGTCTAATTTACCTTGTACTTCATCACGCCAAATCATTTCTTCAGGTTTATCTGTTTCGTTTGCTTCAGCAAGTAATCCAGAACTTGTTCCTAACATATGTTTCATGAAGTACTCTTGTCCTTTTGCTGAACTTGATAATAAGTTTGAACGCCAGATAAATAATGATTTCGGATGGTTCTTACGTAAATCCGGATCTTCAATCGCAAATTTCGTTTCGCGATTTTTCACAGAGTCAACAGCACGTTTTAAGATAGCTTCGTTGTTGAATTCTCCAGCATCTCTTGCTTCTTCACCGAACTTCAAGCTGTTTGTATCGAACTGCGGATAAGACGGTAACCATCCTAAACGTGCAGCTGTTACGTTATAGTCAGCTGGATGTTGGTGTTTAATATTTTCTGCTAATGGTGATGCTAATTTATCGACACCAGACTCTTCATATTTCCATTGGTCTGTTGTGAAGTAGAACCAGCTTGTACCGTTTTGTAAACGTGGCGGACCTTGCCAGTCTTTCGCGAAGGCAATTGTGCTCCAGCCTTCAATCGGACGACATTTTTCTTGTCCTACATAGTGTGCCCAGCCGCCTCCGTTTACACCTTGACAACCGCACAGCATAACTAAGTTTAAGACTGCACGATAAATTGTGTCTGAGTTGAACCAGTGGTTGATACCTGCACCCATGATAATCATTGAGCGGCCGCCTGTATCAATTGCGTTTTGGGCAAACTCTTCAGCAACTTGAGTGACTACTTTTTGTTTCACACCTGTTACTTTTTCTTGCCATGCTGGTGTGTATTCTGTATCCGCATCGTCATAACCTTTTGCTTCTAATTCATGTCCGAAACGACGTACACCGTATTGACTTGTCATTAAATCGAAAACAGTCGCCACATATGTTGTTTCGCCGTTTGCTAATGTTACTTTACGTGCTGCAATCGGACGTTCGAAAATGCTGTTGCCAGCGTTATCGAAGTAAGGGAATTTCATAATTTTAATTTCGTGTTCATCGTCAGCTACTGTTAACGCTGGATCGATTTTAGAACCATCTTCATTTTCAAGTTTCAAGTTCCATTGCTTGCCTTCTTCCCAACGTTGACCCATTGTGCCGTTAGGTACGATAATTTGACTTGATTCTTTATCAAATACAACAGGTTTCCATTCGTTGTTTTCTGATTCCATACCTAAGTCGCTTGCACGTAAGAAACGACCTGCTTTGAAGCCATCTTCATGTTTATCGAACATGATTAAGAATGGCATATCTGTATATTGTTTAGCGTAGTTAACGAACATTTCAGAAGGTTCATCTACGTAATATTTTTGCAAGATAACGTGTGTCATACCTTGTGCAATCGCTGCGTCTGAACCAGGGTTTGGTGCTAACCAGTTGTCAGCGAATTTCACGTTTTCAGCATAGTCAGGTGCAACTGAAACCACTTTTGTTCCTTTATAACGAACTTCTGTCATAAAGTGAGCATCTGGTGTACGTGTTAACGGTACGTTTGAACCCCACATAATGATGTAGCTTGAGTTGTACCAGTCACTTGATTCAGGTACGTCTGTTTGTTCACCCCAGATTTGCGGTGACGCTGGTGGTAAATCGGCATACCAATCATAGAAACTTAACATTTCTCCACCTAATAGGTTGATGAAACGTGCACCTGATGCATAACTGATCATTGACATCGCTGGAATCGGTGTGAAGCCTGCGATACGGTCAGGACCGTCTTTTTTGATTGTGTAAAGAAGTTGTGCTGCAATCAGTTGTAAAACATCTTTCCATGCGACACGGATGTGTCCACCTTTACCACGTGCACTTTTATAAATTTCTGCTTTTTCTTTGTCTTCAACGATAGAAGCCCAAGCTTTAATCATATTACCTTCATTTTCTTCTAATGCTGTTGTCCAAAGTTCCCATAATTTCCCTCTGATGTATGGGTAGCGTACGCGAAGCGGGCTGTATTCATACCAAGAGAATGAAGCACCACGAGGACATCCACGCGGTTCGAATTCCGGCATGTCTGGACCGCAGCTTGGGTAGTCGATTTGTTGGTTCTCCCAAGTAATGACACCGTTTTTGACGAATACTTTCCAAGAACATGAACCTGTACAGTTCACCCCATGAGTTGTTCTGACTACTTTATCGTGACTCCAACGTTCACGATACATTTTTTCCCATTCTCTACTTTTATCTTGTAAAACAGACCAATTACCATTAAATTTTTCAGTCGGCTTAAAGAAGTTTAATCCAAATTTTGCCATCTCTAACATCCTCTCATCTCAATTACTTTGCTCACTAGGCTGTTAACTTCGTAAATACTGTTTACTATTTTTTCAACTTACTCTTATTGTACGATTTCTATTATGTAAGATGTATTAGGGATTCACCTATAACCTAGAGGGGATTCCCTATGTTTTTTGAACAACACAAAAAAGCAGCACCCTCTTAGTAAGTGGCACTGCTTATACTTAAGATATTTTTTCTATGCTTTCACAATTTCTGTAATGTCATCCATCTGCATAAAGCGATAGATTAAATCTAATTGACTTTGATGATAAGTGTCTCCGCTATTCGGATCAATCATGGCCCAACCGCCAGCATCATAAATTTCAAATGCTTTTTCAATAGCCGCTTCTCTCTCACCTGTAACGATACATTGTTTACCGAAATACTCAGGCAAGTGATCAGACTCAATATATGTGGCACCTTCTGTTAAGCCCATCGCATCTCCGACTAGTAAAATACCTGGTGCATCTTCAGGTGCAGCATCTCGTACATCTTCTTCAATCGTAGACAGATGTCCACGAATAATCACTTGATTCGCATAAGAAACGTTGAAAATGGCACAAATCGGATAATCTTTGCCGACTTGTCGATAAATTTGTTCAATAATCTTATGAAGACGCTTGATACCCATGTAGATGGCTAAAGTTCCGCCATCAATCAATGAAGCAATATCAATTTCTTCTTCTTTTGAATCTTTAAAGCTTCCAGTTGTGAATGTCACACTCTTAGAGACGTTACGACTTGTTAAACCAATACCTAAAACAGCTGATGCTGCACTGGCTGTCGTAATCCCCGGAACAATTTCACAAGGAATATCATGCGCTTTTAAAGTTTCCACTTCTTCTTGTACACGCCCAAAAATCGCAGGGTCGCCTCCCTTTAGACGAACGACCCTTTGATGTTTGTATGCTGAATCTACAATGATGTCATTGATTTCACCTTGTTGAATATGTCGGCTGTACGGCTTTTTACCTACATCGACAATTTCAATACCAGGAGGTGCGAGTTGCAAGATAAAGGGATTAACTAATCGATCGTAAAGGACAATATCCGCAGTACGGATTAAATGTTCTGCTTTACGTGTCAATAAATTAGGATTCCCTGGCCCAGCACCGACCAAGTACACATGCCCGGTCGTGCTTACAGCCATAAATACACATCTCCATCTTCCACTTCTACTGTATAGACCTCAACGCAACCTTCATCAGGGTCTTGGACAAGACCAGTTTTTAGGTCGATTTGAGAGTCATGAAGCGGACAGAATACAGTATGACCTGCTACTGTCCCTTCAGATAATGGTCCTTGTTTATGCGGACACACATTATTAATCGCATGAATTGTACCGTCTTCTGTTAAGAACAATCCAATTTGTTTATCTTTCACAATGACTTTTTTACCGATTAAGGGTGTTAAGTCATCTAACGCCGCTACTTTAATTTTTTCTAACGTATGCATACTTACACCTTCTCTACTTCAAAGATTTTTTGATCTTCGCGATCATTTACAATTTCAGACCATGGCTCTTGTTCAACTGCACGTTTTGCTTCCATGATACGTTCATATAATGCATCTTGGTTTTCAGGGTTTAAGACATATTCTTTAACCACATCGAAGCCCATTCTTTCTAACCAAGGTGCTGTACGTTCAGTATAAATACCTGTTTCACGGTAATACTGCATGTACGCGCCGCATAGTTTGATTACATCGTCTTCAGTTTCTACTGTAGTTAAGAATTGACCTTTCACAACTTCAGTACCGCCGTTACCGCCGACATAGATTTGGAATCCATTTTCTACACCGATAACACCGAAGTCTTTTACGCCTGATTCTACACAGCTTCTTGGACAACCAGATACACCCATTTTGAATTTGTGCGGTGTATCGATATATTCGAATGTTTTCTCTAAGCGGATACCAAGACGTGTTGTATATTGTGTACCGAAACGACAGAATTCTTTACCGACACAGCTCTTAACAGAACGTGTTTTCTTCGCGTATGCTGATGCTGAACGCATGCCTAAATCTTTCCATACTTTCGGTAAGTCTTCTTTCTTAATACCATATAAGCCAATACGTTGTGAACCTGTTACTTTAACTAGAGGTACATCATATTTCTTCGCAACTTCACCTAAACGGATTAATTGATCAGGGTTAGTCACACCACCACGCATTTGTGGGATAACTGAGAATGTACCGTCATTTTGGATATTTGCGTGGTAACGTTCGTTTGCGAAACGAGATGCTTTTTCATCTTCGTGTTCATTTGGATAAATCATATTTAAGTAGTAGTTGACTGCTGGACGACACTTAGGACAACCGCCTTCAGTTTTCCATCCAAGCACATTACGTACTTCTTTAGATGTTTTCAGACCTTTAGCACGGATTTGAGTCACGATTTGATCACGTGTTAAATCTGTACACTCACAAATACCAGCAGGTCTTGATGCGACAAACGCGCCGCCTAATGTATGTTCTAATAATTCACCGATTTGCGGTTTACATTTACCACAAGAGTTACCTGCTTTTGTAGCTTTAGTCACTTCCGCAACAGATGTTAAACCGTCTTCTACAATCGCATTGACGATTGTACCTTTAGTTACACCATTACAGCCACAGATTGTTTCTTCATTATCCATGTCCGCAACAGATAAACCTTCTTCTTCGCCAGCTTTGCTTAATAATGAAACTAATGTGTAGTCTTCGATAGATTCACGTTTTTTCATCATATTGAAGAAACGCGTACCATCATCTGTATCACCGTATAATACCGCACCTACAACACGTTCACCTTTTAAGAAGATTTTTTTGTAGATATGATCTTGACTGTTGTAGATTTCAACACCTTCAACTTCTTCATCTTCTTGAATTTGACCCGCACTGTATAAGTCACAGCCTGATACTTTCAATGATGTGAATGTTGTTGAACCTTTATAGCCGTCTGTATCACGGTCAGTTAAGTAGTCAGCTAATACTTTACCTTGTTCATATAAAGGAGCGACTAAACCATAAACTCTGCCGTTATGTTGCGCACATTCACCTACTGCGTAAATGTTTTCATCACTTGTACGCATGAAGTCATCCACAACAATACCGCGTTCTACATCTAAACCAGAGTCTTTCGCTTCTTGAACGAATGGACGAATACCAACAGCCATAACAACTAAGTCAGCTGGTAATTCTCTGCCGTCTGCTAAACGGATACCTTCAACGTCGTTTTCACCTAGAATTTCTTTTGTATTCGCACCTAATTCAAAGCGCATGCCTTGTTTTTCTAAGTCTTCACGTAACATTTCACCTGCTTGACGGTCTAACTGCATTTCCATTAACCATTCAGCTAAGTGAACAACAGTAACGTTCATACCTTGGTCAAGTAAACCTCTTGCACATTCCAAACCAAGCAAGCCGCCACCGATAACGATTGCTTCTTTTTTCGTTTGCGCAATTTCAATCATACGTTCTGTGTCTTCAATCGTACGCCATCCGATTACACTTGGTAATTCATGACCTGGAATCGGTAAGACAAACGCATTTGAACCTGTCGCAAAGATACAAATATCATATGGAATCTCTTGTCCTGATTCAGTTTCCACTAATTTTTGTTCACGATTAACGCGTGTTGCACGTTCTCCTGTAATAAGTGAAATGTTATTTTCCTCATACCATGAATAAGGATTCATGATTGTTTCATCAACCGACATTTTCTTTTGCAAAATGTTTGATAACATAATGCGGTTATAGTTTGGATAAGGTTCTTTCCCTATAATTGTGATTTCATATTTATCTTTATCTCTCTCTAAAATCTCTTCAATTGTTCTGACGCCGGCCATACCGTTACCGATCATGACTAACTTAGTTTTTGGCATCCTTATTCCCTCCCGTATTCTTCAGATAAAAATTGTTGAATCGCTTGTGCCACATGTTTCGCTTTTTTATAATCTCCGCCATTTGAACGGACACTGATGGATAAATCTTCAAACTCAAATTCTTTCATATTAAAAAAGTCAGATCTTTCTTTATCCCCTGTATGGTTAACCAACTGTGTCGGTTTAGTATCTTTCTTGATCTGATCATTGATTTCTGGTGAGTCTGTTGCAATAATCACGACATCTGCGTTTTCAATATCTTCCTTCGCATAGTCTTTTGTGATTAATTTCATATTGGGGTAAGACTCTTCAAAAAATTCTGGCAAAAAAGATTTGGAAATAACTGTAACATCTCCGCAATTGGCTTTTGCCAGTTGTTTAAACTTACGGTATCCGATTCTGCCTCCGCCGACTAATACTGCATGTTTCTTTGACAAATCCAGTTGTATAGGATACATATCAAACCGCCTCTTTCTGATTCAATCTATCAATTAACATCTCATCTAACTCCGGTTCAAAATTCAACGCTGAAGCGATTGTAATATTGGATTCTCCTTTTATTTTCTCGATTTTTTTCTTAATCTTATTGACCAAGAAACCATCATAAAAGAAAATTGGAATCACATAGATTTGGTCATAATCCTCTTTTATTTCAGGGAGTAACCCCTCAAATTGTTTATCCCCATAAAACATCATGGTGTAGACCGGTAAATCTGTAGTGATTCGTGTCGCAATATCATCGATTTCAGCATCAGGCTCTGTCACAATCGGACTGCCGTGCCCAATCAAAACAATTGCGGAACCAGGTGTATGTGCATCTGGCCATGCTTCGATACGTTGATTGATCCATTTAGTTAAACTTGGATGGTCGCAAAGGGGCTGACGTATTTCATACGTAATACTTGGAAACATCAGTTGCATCTGACGCATCACTTCAGGCAAATCTTGTAAGTAATGTCTGCCAGAAAATAATAAAAGCGGCACAATCACAAAGGAAGTTTCACCCTCCCATAAATGTTTACGTATTACCTGAGGTAATGAAAGTTCATCACTCTCGATAAACGCAACATCAAATGTACCTTCTATTTGTTGTGCAACACTGTCAAGCTCCTCCATCAATAATTGATTTTGTTTGCCACGTCTCATTCCATGCATAACGACAATAGTTTGTGTCATATGCATTTCCCCCCTTTAATTGCATTGTACCTTAAATTTTGAATTAATGTGAATGCATTCACATAATTAATATAAAAATAGGGAATCCCCTTAGCTCTATCTTGAGGGGATTCCCTGACGTATTCAACTATTTATATGTGAAAACATAAAAATTAAAAAACATTACATCATCTGCTACATATTCTTTTATTATTTTTGTTGATCTAAGTAGTGATTACGTTTTCCGTTAAAGAATGCATAAAGCAGACCTACGAAAATACCGCCGCCGATATAGTTTCCGATAAATGCGAAAACAATATTTTTTAAGACATCTAACCAAGCTAATGCGCCGATATTGTAGAACATCATACCTGAGAATAAGTTAGCGTTGTAAACAACGTGTTCATAGCCCATGAATACGAAGACTACAACACCACATGCGATAAAGAAGCCTTTTGATAAGCCGTCTTTAAACTGCATAGATACGTAAATACCGATATTGATAAAGAAGTTTGCGAAGATGGCTTTCACTAAAATACCATCCCAAGTGCCAAGGATTGTTTTCTTATCGACAATACCTGTCAACGCTTTAACCATTTCTGGAGTCATAACGCTTGTGAATTTCATTAAACCGAATAACACAAAGCCTCCGACAATGTTTCCTAGGAAACATACGAAAAACAACCATAAAATTTTACCGATTGGCACTGATTTATAATAAGCACCAGCAGTCATAAACATAAAGTTACTTGTTAAAAGTTCTGAATGCGTTAACACTATTAATACTAAGGCTAAACTGAATGAAACAGCTCCGATAAAGTTGATTGTTCCTTCATTTAAACCGGTATGTTGTGTTTTCATCGCAAGCATAAATACAGCTACAATTGATAATAAAAAACCAGACATCATAGATTTTAAAAAGTAACGTGCAGGGGTTTTGCTTAACATTACTGATTTCATTTGAGATGAACTGACTACACCATCCATTGTTTGGCGTGAAGCATATGTATCTTCAACCGTTTTATGATTTTGCATAACCATAAAAATCTTTCCCTCCCATAATCTAAATAAGATGTATCTAGTATATTATTAATTTAAGCCGATGCCTACCCTTTATTTAAATTTTCCTATATCTAATATTTAAATAATCTGTTAAGACCAATCAATTTTAAAATTAACGTAAATCTTTCTTTGAAATTATGGGAAATTAGAAAAGAAAAAATACTGGAACAAAAACGCTCCAGTATTTCCATATCAATTATTCAGCTTGTTTTTGTGTTTTACGTTTAACCATCCATTTTAAGCCAGCTGAGAAAATACCACAGCCTGCGATTGTTCTTAATGTCCATTTCAATCCGCTATTTGAAACGCATTTTGAAGGGAAAATTAAGGATGGAAGTAATGTACTGATAACGTAAAGAATCACAACTTTTACGTAACGCTCGTTCATTCATCTCACCTCTTTTGTGTTAACAATTATAGTTTAACACTTTCAAATGAGATTGAATATCACTTAGCGCAGAAATCGGGGAATCCCCTATCACTGTTTCAGGAGTTCTTCTAACTGATCCAATGTACTCTCCATACCTTGTTCGACACCCATTTCCATCAGTTGTTTCGCTGCTTCTTCTGAAGGCATCACTGACACAGAACGTACTTCTGTCTGATGAGTTCCTTGTGATGTTAAATAGATTTCCACACGCATACCATGCATCTTTGTATCCACATGACCTTTTTCATCTGCGAAATAATCACGATAAATAATTTTGTGTGGATCTTCTATCATTTCATAGTGTTGTACAGTATAACTTTGAGCGTCTGGCATCGTTATTTTAAAGAAATTCTTTCCACCTGCTTTTGGATTAAATTCAAAGACTTGTATCTCTCCGCCTTTAGGAAAGAACCATTGTTCAAATTTTTCTTTTGTAGTATAAGCATTGAATACCTGTTGTATCGGCGCATCAAATGTACGCTTGCCGATAATTTCATTACCTTCTCTTGTGACTGTCACATTTACACTTCCTTTAACGTTGATTTGAATGTCTTGATAATCTTTTCCCAAATAACAGGCATATCATACCATTTCAAAAGCAAAAAATGCGCATAAAAAAACTGGAATACAGCATTCCGCCATATTCCAGTGAGTAGGAAAAGATTAGTCTTCTACGATAAATTCTACGTCAGCTTCGAATTTAACGTCTTTACCGATTAATACGCCGCCAGTTTCTAATGTTTGGTTGAATGTCATACCGTATTTTTCACGGTCAACTTTACCTGAAACTGTGAAGCCAGCTACGTTAGTATCGTTTAATGGGTTTTTACTTACGCCTTCAAAGTCAACATCGAAAGTTTCTTCGTGTGTTTCGCCTTTGATTGTTAAGTCTCCTGTTACTTTGTCTTCAGAAGCTTCTTTGATTACGAATTTGATTTCTGGGTGCTCATCCGCTGCGAAGAAATCATTTGTGCGTAAGTGGTTGTCTCTGTCTTCTTGGTTAGTGTTGATTGATTTTACATCGATTGTTGCTTCACCTTTAAGTGTGCTGAAATCGTTTAAATCACCTGATAGTTCTACGTTAAATTGATCGAATGCACCTTTCACTTTAGAAACCATTAAGTGTTTCACTTGGAAAGCTAAAGATGAATGTGCTGCGTCAAAAGTAAATTTAGTCATAAAACAAACCTCCAATTTTTATTTGTATACTTAGTATACTACATATATTTAATATATCAACAGTTTTGTCTAAATATTTTTGTTCTATTTTTCACCTACCCGATTTCTATTAAGATATCCTTAACTTTAAAATAAAAAAACACGCTATTCGATGTGAATAGCGTGACGTTTTAAAACTGTGGCACTTTGATTTTATCTAATTGACTGCCGATAACCACAAGATATTGTTCTGTCTGATTTTGTAAATCTATCGGTTCTATTTCCAATTGACCTTCGGCATATTGTACTAATTGTAATTGAGGATGTTCTGCAAGTTGTATAAAGCCTTTTGCGCGATACGTCGATTGAGGTAAAGTTTCAAACCATTTAACTAAATCTTCAAGTTTAACCGAATGTTTAAACGCAAAATAACGATGACCGATACCAGAATGTGCATGACCTAAGTCACAAGGTTGAGGTATAGTTTCTGCTTTAACTTGTACTTCATTAGAAAAGACTGTGTTAGTTTCAAATTGACCAAAACTGCCGACAGATATTTCTGCATCTTGATTAAGAATCGTTAAATCAGAAAGTATAGGGGCAATATCTTCAGGGTCACATCGATCGATTTTGTTGATAAAGAGATGTGAGCAATACGACAATTGATCATAATACAGCTTTTGCATATCGCCTGGATAACTTTCAACACGTTGATATAACGTCGCATCTACTACACCGATCACACTGCGGATAGTAGAAATAGGTGCAAGCACAGGCGTCAAACAGGCATCTATCACTGACTGTGTATGCGCAATACCGCTACATTCCACAAAAACTACATCTGGCTGATAATCTAAATAAATCTGATGTAATTGTTTTGATACATCTGCTTTCATCGCACAACAGATACAACCTTCAATAATTTCGTCCATCGGTACTGAACCTTCAACCAGTTGACTGTCGACACTGGCTTGACCGAAATCATTCATAATCACAGCAGGTTGCAACTCTTGTTGAAGTGCAGCTTTAATTAAATGATTTAAAGTGGTTGTCTTACCGCCGCCTAGAAATCCGCCAATAATAATAATATCCATGTAATTGCCTCTTTCCATTTAAAGATAGAAATTAAATTAAAACACCTGCTAATAAAGCAATGGCTAATGTTAAAACGATTGATGTGACCATTTGTTTACCAATAATCGCTCCGCCTTGTTTTAAACCTAAATGTTTCGCCATCATTGAAACAGTCACCATACATGATGAAAATGTAGAACTGAAGAAAACTAAAACCAATAAACTGGCTGGTGATAATGATTGTAAAACTGCACCATTACCAAAATTAAATAACAACATACCGTCTTTTCGTATCATTGAGAATAAGATCCCTGGTGCCATACTATCTGGAATATGAAGTAAGTAAAGTAATGGCGTGAAGATTGTAGAAATCACCGTCAAAATTGGTGTCAAAGCTAATAAGCTCACAACAATACAGATACCAATAAAGATCGGTAATGCCTGCATCAGGAACATCTCAATCGTACCCCAAATTTGTTTCAGCAAGGGTTTTAGACTCGGCCACTTCAATTGATTGCGATAAACCGGTGGTGTTACATGAAAACTATTTTGTTTACGATACCATAATTTATTATGAAGAATACCTCCTGCAAAGACGAGCAATAAATAAGGTGCAAACAACCATGAATGTTGGGCAGCGCTAAAGATAGATAGTGTCGCACCAATTTGATAACTGCACGATGAACCAAAACTGATAATACTCATACAGCTTGTTTTAGTACAAGCGCTACATTGACTATTTGCTTGTGTAATAGCTGCCGCATTACAACCAAAACCTTCTAAAACTGGAATTATATCTTGACCATCCAACCCTACTTTACGCATCGTGGGTTCAATCGACCACACCACAAACTGTTTTAATTGTGTTTGATCAATCACCGCAGTGGAAATTCCAATCATTACGACCACAGGCAATGCCCATACTAAGGAATAAATACCTAATGACAACACACCGTAATCACCGTACAGTACTTGGTTCAACCATTGAAATGATGTGTGCGCATGCGTGGTCATCATTTCTATCCAATGGGAAACATATTGATTTTGAAGCCAATCCGAAAAGTGATACGCCAAATAAATCGGTAAAGCAAACATAAGGAAGATAATTAACCAACCTAGTAAAGTATCATGGAACTTTGGATGATGTTGACGACTAGCTTCTACATACGCTTTTAATTTCTGTATATCGTATTGTGTTTGTGTATTGTCTGAAACGACCGCTTGATATGGTGAAGCGTGAATATGTTCCTTCGTAATAAACTGGCGCAGCAAAAATTGCTGCGCAGTTGTTAAATGTTTAAAGCCGATCAACTTCAACTGATGTGTGCCATCTGGTATATCAGTGGTTTGCCCGTTTGCTAAGTTGAATTTGACTTCTAGCATGAGCAGTCCACTTCACAGCAGCTGTAGTCGTCTAAATACATATTATTGTTTTTATAAACTTCAACCGCTTCCTCATTAATTTCTAATGCTTCTCTTTCTAACACTGTTGTCGCAAGCACCGCAAAACGTGCACGGAATTTATAGATATAACATAAAATCGCATCCGCATGACGTACAGTTGGGCCGATTAAGAAGACATTTGGATAGCGTGTTGATTCATCATTATCTGTTAACTCAATGTCACCATCTTGTGTACTGAATAGTTGTTGGACTAATGGATTCGTTGTCGCATCAAAACCAGTTGCTAAAATCGGTTCATTTTTTGATGTTGCTTGCTTACCATTATTAAACTGGATCACATATTTACGGTCTACATCAGAAAATGAAATTTTAGATGCAGTGTAACCCACATTCAATTCAATCATAGCACCTTGTTGGACTGCTTTACGTAAGCGTTGATGCGTATATGGTGATAAACGAATACTTGGATCAGCATGTTCATCTTCTAAACCTGTTGAATGCGTATAGATAGAAACTTGCTTTCCTTGTTCAGCCATACAAATCGCCGCGTCAAAGGCACTTTCATTACCGCCGATAATGATATATTCATCACCCGGCATTTTCGTAAAGTCTTCTACTTCGCTATAATGCTGACCATACTTAAATGGTTTACGCGCAAATGAGAAATCTCCTGTCGCTACAAAGATATATTCACTTGTGATTAAACCTTGATTTGTTTCAATTTCATAATGTCCGTCGACAAACTCAACTTTTTCAACGGCAGTATCTTCTTGTATCGGAAGTTCATAGTGTTGGGCTACTGTTTGTAAGTAATCTGCGTACGTTTCACCTGAAACGTGTTCTTCATTAAATGTATAAGCTGGAGAAGTTTCAGTAGACACGGCATTAATGTCCGGCATACCAAAACCATTTGTTGTGAATGAAGGGGTAATTGTTCTTGTAGACTTCGGCCAATTTAAGAAAGATTGTCCGACCTTACCTTTATCAATCACAATCATATCATTATCATCTAAACCTATTTGTTGGAACGCAATTGCCATGCCGACACCTGCTGCACCTGCACCTATAATTGCTACACGGTAATGTTGCATTATTTATTACTTCCTTTCCTTATCTCTCTATCAATCTCTATATAAACCTAAATCGTAATCGTTACGTTTTATATCAAAGTATTTTATCACTTACACATACTAAAGACAAGAATAGGAAATCAAATTAAATATAAAAAGACAGTTTGCATCGTGACGCCTCACCACACAAACTGTCTTTTGAACTTATTCTTCTAGTAATTTTTTATAGTCTTTAAATTGATAGGGGTCTTTTACAATCTGTCCATCAATATAAACTACTGGTACTGTGTCTATCTTTTTCTCTTTCGCTAAAGCTTTATCTTTTTCAGCTGCTTTATATGACTTGCTGTCTTTGGTTTTATAATCTTTTTTAATCTCTGCTTTTGTTTGTTTTGAGATATTGAGTTCATCAATCAGACCATCTAGTAATTTTTCATTAATCCATGGTTTTTTATGATCTTTTGTTTCAGGTTGTTCTGTATAGATTTTTTGTTGGAAATTTAAATATTGTTTCGGCGCATAAATTTTAACCGCATGTCCCGCACGTGAACCGATAATTGAATCCTTACCTAAGAAAGCCACATTAACCATTTGATAATCAGTTTTACCTTTATCGATATAATCTTTCTTCAGTGTCGGCATGATATGGTCTTCTACTTTCTTGCAGTAAGGACATTTATAGTCCGCGAATTCTACAATTTTAATTTTATCGCCTTTACCTGCTAAATCAGGATCTTTTTGAGAACAGCCTTGAACAATGACTGCCAAAATAACAGTACTAATAAATAATAACCATTTTTTCATTTCATTTACGCCTCGATTCATGAGTTTTACTTCTTTGATGCGAATCGACTTCTTGTCTTATATTTTTTCTACTCACTCTATTTTTATACTCACAAACCTCATCATACACCTGAAAGCATCACCTTTCTAGTTTGAAACGACTTAAATAAAAATAAAAAGCCTTCGATTATGAATTAACCGAAGACTTCCTATTATTATTGTTCTTGAATTACATTTAAGAAGCGTTGTAATGCTTCTGTTTTAGGATGTTCAAACAACTCAGATGGAGGACCTTGTTCACCAATCTGACCTTCATTGATAAAGACAGTTTTATCTGAGACTTCCTTCGCAAATCTCATTTCATGCGTGACGATAACCATCGTCATACCTTCTTGAGCAAGTTCTTTGATAACACGTAAGACTTCAACCACTAACTCTGGATCCAATGCTGAAGTCGGTTCATCAAACAACATCACTTTAGGGTTCATCGCTAATGCTCTCGCAATCGCCACACGTTGTTGTTGACCACCAGATAAAGCAATAGGATACTGATCTTTCACATGCGTCAAACCCACTTTTTCTAGTAAGTGTTCAGCACGGGCTTTCGCTTCACTTTTAGCCATTTTCTTTACGACAATCAAGCCTTCCATGACATTTTCAACTGCTGTTTTATGGGGGAATAAATTATAGTTTTGGAATACCATGCCAGATTGTTTACGTACACGAATTTGTGATTTCTTATCCTCATTCGTATAGGTTTCACCATTTACAAAGACTTGACCTTCTGTCGGTAATTCGAGCGCATTCATCATACGTAATAAAGTTGTCTTTCCTGAACCAGAACGTCCGATTAATGTTACAACTTCACCTTCAGCGACTTCTAAGTCGACACCTTTAATCACTGTTTTATCTCCAAATGCCTTTTTGATTCCTTTTAATTCAATCATGCGCGATACCCTCTTTCTAAGTAAGCTTCATAGTATGACTGAATCACTGAGATAATAAAACATACTACCCAGTACATTAAAGCAACCAGAATATAAATTGTTAAATATTCATAGGTTGTTGATGCAACTTCTTGTGCTTTTCTGAACATTTCAGCTACTAAGATAAACCCAACTAATGATGTATCTTTCAATAAATTTAAGAAAGTATTACCTAATGACGGTACCGACACTCTGATTGCTTGAGGCAAAATAATACGTCTGATTGTTTGACTGTAATTCATACCAATTGAATATGCCGCTTCTGTCTGACCTTTCGGAATAGACATAATACCACCACGAATTATCTCAGATGCATAAGCACCTACATTTAAAGATAATCCTATAATCGCAGCCACAACTGAAGGCAGTGTCCACTGGGTATCTGGATTATTCGTAATCAATCTGCCAAGTTCCGGCAAACCATAGAATATGATAAAGAGTTGTACAATCATCGGTGTGCCTCGAATAATTGAAACATAAACACGTGCAATACTACGCAATATCTTACTTGTAGAAATACGCATTAAAGCTGTAAATAATGCGATAAGTAAACCTAATACAAACGTTACCAGCGTGATGGGAATAGAATATTTTAATAAACCGCCAAGCATCGGCAAGAATGCTTGTTGTGCTGCGTCCCATGCGTGTTGCTGCTGGTCATTTAGCACAATCGCATTAAGGTTTAGAAACATCTTGACCAAACCATTTCTTACCTATTTTAGCTAACTCACCATTTTTCTCTAATTTATCTAAAGCTTTGTTAACTTCTTTGATCGTTTTGTCATCTGTTTTCTTAGAGAACGTGAATGCTGTTTTACTTTTTTCTGCATTGCCTTCAATCACTTTAATTTTCGCATTAGGTTTTTGCTTAATATAGTCTAAGTAAGATAAATTATCGTTAAATGTACCGTCTGCACGATGAGACTGAATCAAATCTACAGATTGGTTAAAACCATCTACTTTTACTAATTCAGCACCTTTTTTCTTCGCTAACTCACCGAAGTTAGATGTGAATGTTTGTGCCATTTTCTTACCTTTGACATCATCAAAACTTTTGATGTCTGTATTATCTTTGTTCACAACCAAAACACCTTTAGAGAATGTGTATGGTTTCGAGAATTTATATTTTTGTTCTCTTTCTTTATTAATTCCGACTTGGTTTGCGATCACATCAAAACGACCTGAATCTAGTCCAGCAAACATTGAGTCCCATTGTGTTTCTTTAAATTTAACTTTATAACCCATTTCTTTCGCTACTGCTTTAGTAACATCAATATCATAGCCAGTCAGCTTACCTTCTTTATCATGGAAAGTAAAAGGTGCATATGTACCTTCTGTCCCAACTACAAATGTTTTATCATCTTTATCTGATGACTTTTTATCATTTGAACCATTGCCGCATGCTGCGAGTGCCACCGCAATAACTAGTGTGAATACTGCTAACAAAATTTTCTTCATAACATTTCTCCTTTTATCCTTATCAATCTAATCGGAATACTTAATATTTTAAGTCAAGTCATAACTTCCGTCAATACAAATTACTCAGACTTAACCGATTTAAAATGTGACGATATTGAGAACGTTTCTCAATTAATTTTATAAATCGTAATCATTCCTATTTACAAACATGTTTTTTTCATGCATAATAAGAAATACGATTAGGAGGCGAAAGAAAATGAAACAAGATTTAGCAACAGCAAGACGTAATTTAAGTAGCCCGAATATCAAAACGCGTAAACGTGCGTTAAAGATTATCAAGGCACATAAACGTAATAATAAATAACGTTTTCCATATACTTTGCAAATGATCCTTTAACATTAATTTTCACAGATTTTATGTCCAAGATGTTTTTCACAAACACTTATTTGTGCTCTACCCATTAAGCACACCTCTGCAGCTGGATATAAACAGTATTTCAAAAAACATTCCCTTAACTTTTTATTCCTAGACAATTAATAGTTGTAGTCTATTAAACGCGATTGGTCATTTGCAAAATTATAGCCTGAGCACCCTACTTCCAAGGTTGCTCAGGCTTTTTACATATATGAAAAAAACAGCGGTAAAATAACCGCTGCTCTTTCATGATTCATCTATTACTTTATAAATATCTTTTAGAAACAAAGTTCAAGTTGTCATCTAATTCATAGATTAAAGGTGAACCTGTTTTAATTTCATAACCTACGATATCTTCATCAGATACCCCTTCAATATGTTTGATTAACGCACGTAATGAGTTACCGTGTGCTGAAACTAATACTGTTTTACCAGTTAAAAGTTCAGGCGCAATTTGATCATCCCAATAAGGAATAACGCGTGTTAATGTATCTTTTAAACTTTCTGAAGTCGGTACAACACGTGCATCTAAATCACTGTATTTACGATCAGCTAAATCTGCTTCACGTTGTTCTGCTGTAGCTTCTGGAGGTGCGATGTCATAAGAACGACGCCAAATATGCACTTGTTCTTCACCGAATTCTTGACGTGCAGCATCTTTGTTTAAACCTTGTAATCCACCGTAGTGTCTTTCATTTAATCTCCAAGTTTTATGAACTGGAATAAATAATTGATCAGAGCGTTCAAGTAAATAGTAAGTTGTTTTGATAGCTCTTTTTAATACGGATGTGAAGGCAACATCAATTTTGATTCCTTCTGCTTTTAAGCGATCACCTGAAGTCGTTGCTTCTTCTTTACCTTGGTCAGATAAATCAACATCTGTCCATCCAGTAAATAAATTTTCTGCGTTCCAAATACTTTGACCATGTCGGCATAATATTAATTGAGGCATATATACCCTTCCTTTCTTCTAAGAAAAGCGCTCAATTTGATATACATCACTTTTCATCTCATATTTTACCACTTTTTTATACAACATCTCATAATTTTTAGCTTAAAATGAAAAGATAGAAAATTTGTCACATTTTTACTCTATAAAAACAAAATGATGAACATATGTCGCTTGATGTTAAATCTCTTCAAATAAAAGGGGCTGGGACATAAATACAGTCCAAAAT
>NZ_KV837014.1:0-597 GCF_001838465.1 Staphylococcus sp. HMSC061G12 | reverse complement strand
ATTATCAACCAAACAAAAAATAAGTGGTTATAATGAATCGTTAATAAGCAAAATTCATTATAACCAAATTAAAGAGGGTTATAATGAACGAGAAAAATATAAAACACAGTCAAAACTTTATTACTTCAAAACATAATATAGATAAAATAATGACAAATATAAGATTAAATGAACATGATAATATCTTTGAAATCGGCTCAGGAAAAGGCCATTTTACCCTTGAATTAGTACAGAGGTGTAATTTCGTAACTGCCATTGAAATAGACCATAAATTATGCAAAACTACAGAAAATAAACTTGTTGATCACGATAATTTCCAAGTTTTAAACAAGGATATATTGCAGTTTAAATTTCCTAAAAACCAATCCTATAAAATATTTGGTAATATACCTTATAACATAAGTACAGATATAATACGCAAAATTGTTTTTGATAGTATAGCTGATGAGATTTATTTAATCGTGGAATACGGGTTTGCTAAAAGATTATTAAATACAAAACGCTCATTGGCATTACTTTTAATGGCAGAAGTTGATATTTCTATATTAAGTATGGTTCCAAGAGAATATTTTCATCCTAAACCTAAAGTGAATAGCT
>NZ_KV837013.1:0-4974 GCF_001838465.1 Staphylococcus sp. HMSC061G12 | reverse complement strand
TGTTTAAAGAGGCAAGAAAGAAATTAAAAAATGGAGATTTATATTATCTTAAAGAAGTAGATCCGACAGATTTAAATGTATTCAAATTTCCCTTATACTCTTACAAAGCATTTGGGACAAAATCAAAATTTCGGTATTTTTTCAGAAATTTGCCACTCCAGGAACTAAAAAACGGTATTACTTTTTGAAGGATTTTATACAAAATTTTAGTTTGCATGTAGATGGGCAGTGTCTAAAAAGCGTCACTGGTTTCGCTTAAAATTTGTGATGTGAAATCAAAATATATTTATTTGGTTCATATTTACATTTTAAAAGCCTTTTTTGATTTCTAAGTACTTTTACTAGAAAAATAAAAAAACGCTTTAAATAGGCTTAAATTTAAAAAATAAGTGTAAAATCATTTTGGCGTTTTTAGAAAATCAATCTTCTAAGTCTAAAAAAGTGCAATGATTTTTTATGCCGAGAAAACTTTTTGTGAAAGAACCCCTCTTCAAATATACTTAATGAAGTAGGTCCACCAGCACGTTTTTGTCCGGTGGCTTATTTTCGGGAAGTTTGAAGAGGGAAAGTTTCTGCACAAAAAGAAAATTGGAATAAATGCAATGATAGAGAATGAAGCGCGATATATCAGTGATGCAAGCTCTACTTTCTTTTTATTTATAGCTAAAAATTTAAGGTTTGAACCTTGGAAGGAGAAAACAATGAACTTTGGAGAATAGATTAAACAGTTGAGGAAAAAAATCAAATCACTCAATAGGAGATGGGGAAAGACTGGGATTTCGAGACAAGGGATTTCACATTGGGAAAATGATAGGAATTTACCTGATATTGAAATGCTGATTTTAATATCTCGATCATTCAATATTTCTTTAAATGAATTAATTTTAGGAGGAAATGAGATGAATAATATACCAGGAAAAATTATTAGAGATAGTAGTGACACAAAAAGAATCAAAATAAAGATGGTGCGGATTGGTATTGCTTTATTTGTTTTAAGTTTGATTTCATATTTTTATGCTTTATTATTTGCGCCGATTAGTATGGAAAACTATTTTAGTGATTTCTCATCCTATTTGATGTTAAGTGGCTTTATATTAGTATTTGTCGTTGGAGTCCTTAGTTTTTCTGAGAAGTTTCAGGAAAAAGGTGATAAAAATTATGAAGTATTGACGTTTATTGGGCTAGGAGCAATGATTTTAGGTGTTATGCTCTATGCAATTACTTTGATGACAGGATGGTTTTCAGGAATCTTTGGTATTATATTATGTTTTATTGGTTTTATAATTATTATTTTTATATTTTTAATATAAAAATAATAATTAATTACGATAGTCTAACATTAAAATTTTAGGCTTTTTTCTTTTTTTAGTGATTTCTTTTTCAGCATACAATTACATTTCTTCTAAACGACTCATACCCTCTTCATCTACATAGTCTCCTAGATTCAATACTTGTTGGTTGACATGTGCAGTAAAGTATCTTGTTTCAGGCTGTTCTGCACTCTACATTAACTGTAAGGGGCACAAAATTCATCCTACTTTCAAACCTTAAGGAGCTACTTACATCATGATATTGATACAGATGGTTATATAATTAGACGTTTGATATTGAATCAAGATACAGCAAAATTGAGATATACACAAACTGAAAGTACATTGTTAGTTAAATGTAAAACTTCGTGGCAAGATGTTAGGATAAATTTATGAAAGGTGTATTGGAAAATGAGTTTAAAATTAAAGAAAGTAAGAGTTAGATTAGCTAAAAAAATCAAAACAAACTAGTTATATCTTATATCGAGATAACAAAGAAGCCGAGAAAAAAAAGAGACTCAACGACATCAGAAATGCAACAAAGGATATATTGAAATTAATGAAAACTACGATGTTTTTTGTGCATCATACCTCCTTTGTGTATGCAGATGATCTTTAATTATGAATACATACAATATATACGCATAATATATGCAACATCTAAATACGATATTTCAATTACAGGTAAACAAGTTTAATGATTAACTCGTATACTTTATTTAATCGTAAATAAGCATACGCATGAATGATAAAATGTATCAGATGATGTATAAAATATCAAAAGGCTTAAACGTTGATTTAACAACGTTTAAGCCTTTTGAGTTAGTTGACATAATTAAATAATTATGGGTAGTTAGTTTGTATACTCTATTCACTTTATCTATATATTAAAGATAATTTTCCTCGATGTATCTTGCAACTGCATTAGCTAAAATATTAGAAGATGATAAAAGCATAAAATGTATTGCATCATTTAACGATATTATGTCTCCTACATATATATTATTCATGTTATCTTCAACAATATCGCTTTCTTGAATTTTGATTTTATCGTTTAAGTCAATCGGATACTCTAACGCAGTTATTAGCGTTAACAATTTAGTTATACTAGCAGGATTACTTTTATCTGATTCATTTTTCGAAAAAACACTGTGAGGTTTAAAGTTCTTTAAAAGTTTTATATTTTTTAATGGATATTTAAAAACCGTAAATGAATTTGCATCTATGTTATTTTCTTTGTTATCTAAAACAGTATCTATAATAAGTTTTACTTGGTGAAATCTATTTCTTTTTGCTTTTAATACTGTTACTAAATATATCTCATCTTTAGCATATAACAGGACACTTAAATTTTTTATAAAACCTACGGTACCTGTCTTTCCACCTAAAATATCATAATAATTATTTAAACTTTTATTATATACAGTACTTTTAATTTCCGATTTTCTTGTATTATCTCCTAATATTCTTACTATATGTTTCTCTTTTTTCCAAATTTTAACGATAATTGGATTTAAACTTGCTTGTAATAACAACAATGATAAATCGTAACTTGTTGATAGTTGTCCTTTTTTAGTTAGTCCTGACGGATTTTTAAAATTTGAGTTTAACATTCCTATATTTTTTGCTACTTCATTCATTTTATTTATAAATAAATCCATTTATTTTCACCTGTTTTCTTTTAGTATTCAATGCTAGTATATAATAGAAATTAAAGGTGTGAAATTGATGATTAGATTTGAAATCTTTAAAAAACTACAATTACATAAAGATCAAAATTATCTCAATATATATGTCCTTTATCTCTTAGGCTTCAATTCAGATACGAAGAAGAGGGCGTTACTTTGCTAACAATTTTATTCATATCATAGTGCCCGCTAGTCTTTAGTACTATAATATGTAATTAATAGATAAGTTTTCAAAAGATACCACCGAAAAACCCCCACACTATTTGCAACAGTATGGAGGTAGTGCATTAATTATTAAACATTTTCGTTAACTAAAGTATGACCATAGTTAGTCAACAAATATGAAATGCTAAACATAACATTTTTAGAACGAGTATATTATACGAATACACACAATTTAAATTTATTTTTCTAATTGTTTAATACTCTCTCTATTGAAGTCATCTAAATCATCTGGTGTACGACTTGTTACAATATTATTATCTATAACAACGGATTCATCAACAACATGTGCTCCTGCATTAGATAAATCTTTACGTACGTTAATAACACCAGTTATTGTACGTCCGTTTAAATCATCTGTATCAACTAGTAAAAGTGGACCATGACAAATCGCAAATATTGGCAAATCATTTTGAGTAAAGTACTTAGTGAATGCGCCATAACGCCCTTCTTCATCACCACGTAAATGGTCAGGTGAAAAGCCACCAGGAATTAATAATGCATCATAATTTTCTGGTTTCGCATCTACAATACTAACGTCTACAGTTACTTTCTCACCGTGTTTGCCGACAAGTTCATGATTTGCTGTATCTCCAATAATTTCAGTATCAAATCCAGCATTTTCTAATGCTTCTTTTGGGCTAGTTAATTCTATATCTTCAAATTCATCTGCTAAAATAATTGCTACTTTTTTAGTCATAATACAACATTACCTTTCAGTTTATATTTTTAATCTAAATAATATATACACTTAGTTGGGGATACTTTAAACATAATAATTTTTTCATTGCTAATGCTTAGAGATAAACAATCTCTATCTTCAATAAAAAATGATATAGATGCATATATTTTCTTTTCTTAACTCATTATCATTAATGTTAAAACATATCTTCTTAACATCATTTAATATTAATTAAGAATTCGCATCAACTATATCACGACATTGTTTAGCAGCAGCTCTTGGGTTATCAGCATTTGCAATACCACCAACAACAATAATTAAATCTGGTTTTTCAGTTGCTACCTCCTCAATTGTATCCGGTTTGATTCCACCTGCTACAGCTACTTTTGAATTTGAAATAACTGATTTGACAGTACGTAAACTTTCTAAAGGTGATACACCTTCAGCTTGTAAATCATAACCCGTATGCACAGCAATATAGTTAGCACCCATTTTATCTAATTCAGCTGCACGTTGTTCTAAATTTTGAACCGCAATCATATCAACTAATAATTCTTTACCGCTTTTATGCGCTTCTTCAATAGCACCTTTAATTGAAGCATCTTCAGAAACACCAAGAATTGTTACAATATCAGCTCCGAATTTTACAGCTTGACTTACTTCATATGCTGTGGCATCCATAATTTTTAAATCTGCTAATACCTGTATATTATTCACTGACTTACTCATATGTTTAACCGCAGATAATCCTTCATTTATGACAATTGGAGTTCTGATTTTTACGATATCAATAAATTCTTCTACTTCTTGAGCAAGCTTTGCTGCCTCCTTTTGGTCTAATAAATCGATTGCTATTGTTTATCACCTTTTAAACAATGATCGTTTAAGGTTAAGTGACTTACAAAATAAACTACCTGATATCAATCAGCGCATGTTAATAAGACAACTTAGAGAATTAGAGCAGGATAAAATTATTGAAAAGACAATCTACCCGGTAGTGCCTCCTAAAGTAGATTATAAATTGACTGAAATAGGGTTAAAACTGGATAAAGTGGTCTTTTCAATTTGTAAT
>NZ_KV837012.1:0-243 GCF_001838465.1 Staphylococcus sp. HMSC061G12 | reverse complement strand
TTGATGCAGAGGGACATACATTAGATATTTGGTTGCGTAAGCAACGAGATAATCATTCAGCATATGCGTTTATCAAACGTCTCATTAAACAATTTGGTAAACCTCAAAAGGTAATTACAGATCAGGCACCTTCAACGAAGGTAGCAATGGCTAAAGTAATTAAAGCTTTTAAACTTAAACCTGACTGTCATTGTACATCGAAATATCTGAATAACCTCATTGAGCAAGATCACCGTCATATTA
>NZ_KV837011.1:0-4293 GCF_001838465.1 Staphylococcus sp. HMSC061G12 | reverse complement strand
TTTCAAGTTATAACGGTAGTTTGTCTACGGTCTGGGTCATCATACTCTGTATGATGACTTTTTTATTAAAGACTTTTAGTCTTTAATAAAAAAGGTGTGAAGCATAATCATCTGATTTTTAATTGACTATAACTATTGATTTAATAACATTTTGAATATTTGTAATAATTAATCGTTATTAATCACTAATAATATAATATTAGATATAAGCACATCATTTCCTTGATTTTGATAATATAATATTTCTAATTCCCAAAGATAATTATGCTCTTTTCACATTAAAAATAAGACTGGTAATTTACTCACCAGCCCTAAATAGTATAAAGTCTATAATACTTAAGATGTTTACTTCTTTAGTTCTTATCGCCTTTAACCTGATCAATCAAATCATTAGCTTTATCTTTAACATTATCCACAATTTCCTTAGCTTTACCTGAGGCTTTATCCCCTTTACCTTCTGCTTTTAAATCCTTGTTATCAGTTACATCCCCAATAGTTTCTTTAATATTTCCTTTTGCTTGTTCAAATTTTTCTTCACTCATTGTTATTCCTCCTAAAAAAATAGTATTTATGGTGTAAATCTATTATGCTAAACCTTTTTAAAAAAGTAAAGTCTTTTAAATTAAGTGTAATTCTTGATTTATTAGAGATTATCCTTTAAGATATATTACATAATCCCAAAGATTTAAGATAACTCATTTCAACTTCATTTGATTTTATTTAATTTCACCAGTCAAATCACCTACAAACTCTAACATAGTGTTTGTAGGTGATTTTCAGTATATTTCTCAAATCTACCACTGTTAGCTATAACAAGCAAACTCAAAATACAAACAAATGTTATTATCTCACAATGAACACTCTTTTTACAAATAACTTTTTTCAGTTTTATAAAGTTTAATAAAACTGAACAATAAAACATCCTTTCTAAGAAACAATGAAATTTATTCCACATACATAACCTAAAATATGCAAAGTCATGTCTCCTCACTCGAAATTAAAAAACTTGTAAACCGCGATGCTAATAAATATTACAAAAACAAACTCATGTTATTGTCACATCAATTTTATAGTTATCCACTTTTTTTTAAAATCATAAAAAATAAAACCTGCTATTCATCATCTTTTCCAGTAGAAAACAGAACTAAAATCAAAAACAAATAAACCTTCTATCAAGATATTAATAATCATCTTCCCCATACTATTATTCTATTTTCATTTTTGATTTAATTGCTTTACTCAAAATCCTTTGTACTTAACTTAAAAATTTGTTCTTTCTTCTCTGTCAGTTCCTCAAATATAAATTTAGGTTTTTTTCCTGAAATCAAAATATTAAAAGAATCATCATAAATAGCTTTCGCTTCTTCTTTCAGCTCAGTTTGAGACATATCAATTATATGATAAACATTTTCTATTTCTTCAAGTAAACTTGAACTTTTTTGATAGTAAATTAAATCATCTTTATTAGCTTCAAGTTCAGCAAAACCATTTCTAATTCCATATTTCAAAACATAATAAAGTAAAATAGCTGAAAATATTATATATATTAAACACCAAATTTATCCCTCCTCCTTTGATAGATTTTATCATAGCCCCCAGAAAAGTTTTACAACCTTATTTCAAAGAAATGTTTTAAAAAGTAATAGGATATTTATGTCTTTTTTAATTCAAAAGCTTTATAAGATCTTAATATATAAATGAGATACATATAAATATAATGTAATTCCATACACAAAAACCTATAAAGTGTATTTTTACATTATTAATTCATATGCAAACTAAAGTTTTGCATAAACTAACAAAAACAACTTCCATTTTAATTACTGCATCGATAAATCTCTTCAAAAAAACATAATTTTTATTTTGTACAAATTAAAAGCGTAGATGATAGTTTTATACATTAAATTGAATAATCTAATGAAACCAGTTACTTAATAAAGATACAGTTTTTACATAAGTATTTTCCAACCACTAATTCCAAAAATTCTAAAGTGATTCTTATCACTTGTAATGATTAACTATAGTAACAAGAAAAGATAAATTCATTTCAAACATACACAAAAACACGTACTTATGACATACATAAACACGTGTAAACACTAACTATCTATTAACTATCTGTTTTTTATAAACAGTACTATATAAACACATGTCATTAAAAGAAAAGGAATAGTCAATAAAAAGACTTTTACATGGTTTATATTAGAAACCCATAGAAACAGCGATAACATAAATATATAATTCAAAATCACAATAAAAAATATTGGCCAGTTGAAGATCTTTCTGTTATACATAGTTATCCCACCTTTTAACAACCAGCTACATATCCGCCAGAAGCACCGCCAATACCGCCACCAATGGCTCCTACAACACCACCGCTAACAGTTCCAACAATAGGAAGTGTAACAGTTCCAACAGCAGCTCCTCCTAAGCCACCAGTTGTCGCACCACCAATAGCTCCTCCTACAGTTCCGATTACACATTTAGCAGCTCCTCTTTCTTGTTGCTGCTTAACAACTTGAACACCCAACTTACCATCCTCTTCAAAATAAACTAAAGTCGCGTCTTCACCATTTTTATCTTTTGCTGTTACAGGTAATTGCTCAGTTTTTCCAGAATGAGTATCTTTTATTGTAGCTATACCATTTTTATCAATATTGTATGTAATCCCTTTGTTCAAATCAATTCTAGCCACATTATCATTAATTTTTGAAATAGTTCCTGCACTATCTATAGAGACGTCTGATTGCCTAGTTTCTGAAGCTTCTGAGTAGTTATTAATCACCGTCGGAGCCAAAACTAGACTAGAAGCTACAACAAATGCAACACAACCTTTTGTTACTTTAGATTTATAACTAAATTTTTTATACATTCTCATCTCTCCTATTAATCATTTGCATATTCATATTAACAAAATAATTAATTAAAGAGTTCACCAATCCCCGAACGGTTGAAATTCGTTCTTAAGTGTCTAAAATGTTGCTTTATCGACAATGGTCGACCAGATCACACTATGCCGACATTCGTCTGCATGTTTATTTAAAGGGCTTCTCATTAATCAATAAATTTGCTCGGCATAAATACATGTTTTATTTCTTTTTCTGAAGCCTAAACATATCCATCCTTTTCCAAAGGATCTATAACGTGTATAACTGCTGGAGATATTATATCTTTATCATATATCGAGAAAAATTAGCATCAGAAACTTCATTTCTTGTTAACAAACTTCATCATAACTCTTATAAAAATTTTGAGGATCTTTATTTTTAATTTTAAAGGGGTATTTTGAAGAACCCAAAATATTTATGTAGATTTATATTCTAAAACTCTATATAAGTGCTTAAAAAGAAGATAAGAGCAAAGTAGATATATTTCAATTTCACATCACAAAGTTTTAGCAAAACGAGTGACGATTTTTTTGGCACATTATATTTTTTCTAAGTTTTCATCAGAACCTGATAATACTAATTAAAAAAGCAACCATATTAAATGGTTGCTAAATCGAATCAGCAAGTTAATTGCGGACATTCAATTTAAGAAAGGTAATAGCATTATAACATATTCTGATCACTTTAATAAATCCTAATAACCTTTCCCACAAAATTTTATAGAGTGAATTTTCCTTCAATTCGTTCCCTTTATATATTAAACACTACTTTTTCATCAACATTAATATAAAAGCAATACAGTAGTGATATTTTATATATTGGGAATGTCACACTACTACTCTGACGTGATGTGTAATACTAAAAGTTTTGTGCGAAAAACTACTATATTTTCTCTCGATAACACCAAGTCCATTTCCTATACTATAGTTAATACTAAATAATTTACATTTGATAAGTTTATTTTTCGCCATAAAAGATATACAATGTGATTATATTCCCAATAATCTTCCGAAAAGATTATATATAATTCACTATTTTCTCCAGTAAAAGCATTAAATAGATGTTAATTACTGGAGTTTTTGATTGATTTTTAAAATATAGTTCCTTATAATTATAAATATGTGGTATACTCCACAAATATTACGTGAATATTGATTGACAATCAAAAGGTTTCCTATTGTATTTAGTTGCCCCTTACAACTTTGTTACTAGAATTTTTATATCAAAATTTCTTATACACATAAATAACTTTAAAAGTTTTATAAATAAAATCATAAACTAGATTTTATTTACTCTCTGTCATATAAGACTTAAGAACAATACAAAAGAGGTTAAAAAATGAAGGCATAGGTTGCTTTATCATAAGATAAGCAAACTTATGCTTTTATTTTTTACAATAAAATTT
>NZ_KV837010.1:0-1069 GCF_001838465.1 Staphylococcus sp. HMSC061G12 | reverse complement strand
GAAGCCCCAGTAAACGGCGGCCGTAACTATAACGGTCCTAAGGTAGCGAAATTCCTTGTCGGGTAAGTTCCGACCCGCACGAAAGGCGTAACGATTTGGGCACTGTCTCAACGAGAGACTCGGTGAAATCATAGTACCTGTGAAGATGCAGGTTACCCGCGACAGGACGGAAAGACCCCGTGGAGCTTTACTGTAGCCTGATATTGAAATTCGGCACAGCTTGTACAGGATAGGTAGGAGCCTTAGAAGCGTGAGCGCCAGCTTACGTGGAGGCGCTGGTGGGATACTACCCTAGCTGTGTTGGATTTCTAACCCGCGCCATTGATCATGGCGGGAGACAGTGTCAGGCGGGCAGTTTGACTGGGGCGGTCGCCTCCTAAAGTGTAACGGAGGCGCTCAAAGGTTCCCTCAGAATGGTTGGAAATCATTCATAGAGTGTAAAGGCATAAGGGAGCTTGACTGCGAGACCTACAAGTCGAGCAGGGTCGAAAGACGGACTTAGTGATCCGGTGGTTCCGCATGGAAGGGCCATCGCTCAACGGATAAAAGCTACCCCGGGGATAACAGGCTTATCTCCCCCAAGAGTTCACATCGACGGGGAGGTTTGGCACCTCGATGTCGGCTCATCGCATCCTGGGGCTGTAGTCGGTCCCAAGGGTTGGGCTGTTCGCCCATTAAAGCGGTACGCGAGCTGGGTTCAGAACGTCGTGAGACAGTTCGGTCCCTATCCGTCGTGGGCGTAGGAAATTTGAGAGGAGCTGTCCTTAGTACGAGAGGACCGGGATGGACATACCTCTGGTGTACCAGTTGTCGTGCCAACGGCATAGCTGGGTAGCTATGTATGGACGGGATAAGTGCTGAAAGCATCTAAGCATGAAGCCCCCCTCAAGATGAGATTTCCCAACTTCGGTTATAAGATCCCTCAAAGATGATGAGGTTAATAGGTTCGGGGTGGAAGCATAGCGATATGTGGAGCTGACGAATACTAATCGATCGAAGACTTAATCAAATTTCAAGTTTTGATTGGTCGAATTGAAATTTACTTACTATCTAGTTTTGAATGTATAAT
>NZ_KV837009.1:0-239 GCF_001838465.1 Staphylococcus sp. HMSC061G12 | reverse complement strand
GGTGTTTCGAATGTGATTGTGTAATCACCGTTCGGTAAGTTTGTAAACTCATAGTTACCGTTTCCGTCTGTTGTTGTCGTTACTGTTGATCCGTCCGGTTTTGTCAACGTTACTTCTACGCCAGGGATACCTGGTTCATTTGAGTTTTGTACTCCGTCTTTGTTTGTGTCTTCCCAAACTTTATCGCCAACTGTGTAAGTTGCTGGCTCTTGTGGTGTTTCTTGTACTGGTTTGTAGAA
>NZ_KV837008.1:0-16823 GCF_001838465.1 Staphylococcus sp. HMSC061G12 | reverse complement strand
TTTATTTTGGACTGTATTTATGTCCCAGCCCCTTATTCTATACATCTTTATATGAAATTATTTTTGTAATTGGTCTAAAGCTTGTTTTAAATCAGCGACTAAGTCTTCTGTATCTTCAATACCAACAGATAAACGGATTAAACCGTCTTCAATACCTTCTTTTTCACGTACTTCTTTTGGAATAGAAGCGTGTGTCATTAGAGCGGGTACTGAAATTAAACTTTCCACTGCACCTAAGCTTTCAGCTAATGTGAAGTATTCTGTTTCACGAATCACTGCCTTTGCGGCATCAATATCAGAAACTACAAATGACACAACACCTGTATGACCTGATGCTTGGCTTTCATGTACATCGTGATTTGGATGACTTTCTAAGCTTGGATGATATACTTTTTGAACATTAGGATGTTCCGCAAGCATTTTCGCAACTGCCACTGCACTACGGCTGACTTGTTCCATACGTAAACCTAATGTTTTAATACCACGAATTAATAAATAACTGTCTTGTGGTCCAAGCACACCGCCTGTTGAGTTTTGAATGAAGCCAAGACGTTCAGCTAAATCTTCATCGCTTGTTGCGAGTAAACCACCGATAACATCACTGTGGCCACCGATATATTTAGAAGCAGAATGTAAGACAATGTCTGCACCTAATTTTAATGGATTTTGGAAATAAGGAGACATGAATGTATTATCCACTACAGAAATTAAATCATGCTTTTTCGCAATTTCTGCTGAAGCTTTAATATCCGTCACACGTAATAATGGGTTAGATGGTGTTTCAACCATTAACATTTTTGTTTCTGGTTTAATCGCCGCTTCAATTTTTTCAACTTCTGTTGTATCTACAAAGTCCGCATCAATACCGAAGCGATTGAACACTTTTGTCAACACTCGGAATGTACCGCCGTAGACATCAGAATTCACAACGATGTGATCACCTTTATCTAATAACATGATAACTGCAGACATCGCGGCTACACCTGAGCCGAATGCGAAACCAAAACGTCCATATTCTATATCTGCAATCGCACTTTCTAGGGCAGCACGTGTTGGATTACCGCTACGTGAATATTCATAACCCTCACGCAAATCCCCAATATCATCTTGTAAATAAGTGCTTGTTTGATAAATCGGTGTCGTTACCGCACCTGTATAATCATCTGTTGTATGGCCGCCATGTACCATTTGTGTTTTCTTATTCATAAATCTTTAACTCCTTTACGCCTTATTTTTTTCCCGAATAATTAAAAATCGATTTAGACATATAACGATCACTGCCGTCTGGGAAGACTGTGACAATCGTTCCTTTGTCTATACGTGCTTTAATTTCTAATGCACCTTGTAATGCAGCACCTGAGGAACTGCCTACTAACAGTCCTTCTTGTAGCGCAAGTTGTTTTACATTATGAAAGGCATCTTCATCTGTAATAGTTAAAATGTCCGTTGCTAAACCTTTATCTAAGAAGCCCGGCCATTTTTCAGAACCGATACCTTCTGTGTCATGCAGACGTTTTTTACCACCGTTTAACACTGACCCGACAGGTTCAACAATGACATTTTTAACACCGTGTTGTGCTAATACTTCGGCAGTTCCTGTAAATGTTCCGCCTGAACCGACACCTGCCACAAAGTAATCTACTTCCGGCAATTCTTTTAAGATTTCTTGTGCCATCGTATCTCGATACGCACCTGGATTATCTTCTGACTCAAACTGATTCGTATAATACGCACCATGTTCAGCCGCATAATCACGTGCCGCTTGTTGCGCACCTAACATACCGCCATTTTGCGGTGTACGAATCACTTTTGCTCCTAATGCTTCCATAATTGAAATCTTTTCTGCCGCAAAACCGATCGGCGCATAAATCACACATTGTAAACCATAGTGGTTCGCCGCAATTGCTAAGCCAATACCCGTATTGCCTGCTGAGGCTTCCACTATTGTGTCACCGCGCTTAATTTGTCCACGTTCCATTGCTTGTTCAATTAAATATTTGCCTAAGCGGTCTTTTACACTGCCGCCAGGGTTGAATTGTTCTAGTTTTGCATAAATTGATACTTTATCATCACTGAACGACTCTAATTTAACCAAAGGTGTATTGCCGATTAAATCAAATCCAATCATAGATGTCCTCCCCGTGAAATGCATGATGACAGGCCCGACTCCTGTTTCCCATCATTCATTCCCATTATCCCTATCGTACTGGTATGAATTATAGCGCAATGCAGTTGTAAATGCAATTTTCTCTTAAAGTGTAACTTAAAAATATTGATGTAACTTCATTGTGTCTATTCACAAATAATCAAAATAAAATTAAAAGTTAGGAGAGGATGCAACGTGCTTCACACGCACAATACTTTTAAAAACTTCATAAAAACTATTTTTCTAGCAATTAAATGGATTATCATATCAATACTACTCATGAGTGCTTTTATGTATAGCTTATTATTTGCGACTGATCACTTTGAAAATCCGATAACACTATGTGTACTTTATATTATTATTCCGATACTCGTTTTATTCGTTTATCAGTATTATTTGAAAATATGTCATATACCTTCTTTATTCAACCCCAAATACGTTCAATCAACAAAATTAGGTTGGTCTATCAAATTTTCCTTGATTACTGTTTCCTATTTTTCCACAAGTATTCTAAGTAGACTTGTTTACACAGGCGAGTCAGAGAATCAAAAGATTTTAAAAGAGCAAGCTGTTGATTTTCCTTCTTCATTTCTTGGTACTAGTTTTAATGCACCTATCATAGAAGAAGTAATATTTAGAGGTATGCTTTTTATCATTATTTTAACCGCCACTTCTTTTCGGTTTAACGAAACTAACCGCAAATCCATGTTTTTGAGAATGGCAATTTATGTAACACTTTCTACAATCATTTTCGGCTTTCTTCATGTGGTAATCTCAGGCGATTACCAGCATGTTTTCCCTTATTTAGTTCCAGGATTCATTTACAGTATCGTTTTTGCATTAACTAGAGATATCAAAATCACTATCTTACTGCACATACTTAATAATTCTGGCGTTCACCTCTATGAATATGGCTATGAACAGATTAATGTTGTTATTAATATCTTGTTAATTTTAACTGCACTTATAGGGTTACTTGTCTATCTTAAATCTGATGACTTTAAACAGTTGCGTCATAAGTGGGAGCATCACCAATATATAAAGCTAAAGCGTAAATTCAATAAGGTGGAGACTCCATAAAACTTACTGGATACATTCTCAAATTAAGTTAGATATTGAGACTAAATAGTAAAAAATTCCCGCTGCATGCATGATGCAACGGGAATTTTCTTTTGTGATTCATTTTATTTTAATTAAAGAATTGGATGACGAAAACTAAGAGTATTACCACAGGCAAGACATATTTAACTAAGTAATACCAAGGCATAAAGATTTTCAAACGATCATTACCAAATACTGATTTCAGGTCTTCTTTTTTCAATAATTGACCGACAAATAAAGTCGTCGCAAGTGCGCCTAAAGGCATTAAAATATTAGAAACTAAAAAGTCCATATTGTCGAAAATCGTACCCGCTAAAAAGTGTATATGACTTAATGTACTAAATGATAAAGTTGCTGGGATACTGATAATAAAGACTAATATACTGCCGATTAACGCTACTTTACCACGTTTACGGTTGTCATTCTTAGTAAAGTTAGACACATTCAATTCCAGTAATGAAATAGATGATGTTAACGCTGCGAATAAGAATAAAATCAAGAAGATGAAATAAAATCCTGGACCAAAGCTCATTTTCTCAAATACATGCGGCAGTACTTTAAAGAGTAAGCCAGGACCTTCTTCTGGTTTATAACCAAACGCATTGATTGCAGGGAAGATCGCTAAACCTGCAAGTAATGCCACAATAATATTCATAATTACAATGGATAACGCAGAAGTTTTAATCGTCATCTCTTTAGGGGCATAACTTGCGTACGTAATCATCCCTGTCGTTCCTAATGAGAGGGCGAAGAATGATTGGCCAAGCGCAAAGAGAATACCTTCCATAGATAGCTCTTCCATACGTGGTTCTAATAAGAAACGTACACCTTCAGAAGCACCTTCCAATGAGAGTGAACGTACCACAATTAATATTAAAAAGATGAACAGCAAAGGCATCATAACTTTAGATGCTTTCTCAAGCCCATGCTCAACACCTAACATAACAATTACCATCGTCACTAAGATAAAAGAACCTTGTCCTAACATGGTATAAAGCGGACTTGAGATGACTTGTTCAAATTGAATACTGCCAAGTGTCCCGTCTCTTAGTCCTATTATCTGCATCGCAACTTGTGCGATATAAATCATAATCCAACCACCAACAACGCTATAGAAACCAAATAAGACAAAGACAGCGAGGTTACCGCTCCAGCCGATAACATTTGTCCATTTCTTATTTGATAATTTACCGAAAATAGCGGTTGTATAAGTTCTTCCAAGCTTACCGATTGTAAATTCCATAATGAGTAACGGCAAGCCTATAAAAATTGTA
The DNA here is from genome assembly GCF_001838465.1 of Staphylococcus sp. HMSC061G12. Taxonomy (NCBI): domain Bacteria; kingdom Bacillati; phylum Bacillota; class Bacilli; order Caryophanales; family Staphylococcaceae; genus Staphylococcus; species Staphylococcus sp. HMSC061G12. The sequence goes on along the minus strand of NZ_KV837008.1, from coordinate 12,302 downwards.
AATATTAAAAACATAAGTAGAAACGCACCGCCGCCATAGATACCAGCCATATATGGGAATTTCCACATGGCCCCTAATCCGATGGCCGAACCTGCGCTTGCTAAAATAAATCCGGTTGAGGTTTTCCACTGTGATTGTTTCGACACGCTGCTCATCCTTTTCTGTTATTTTCAGGCTAAAAACTAATTTACTTTAAAGCGTTAAAGCGTTCATGTAAGTAAGTATACTATAACACAAATATAGCAATCCCTCAACTAGCAATTAAACAGAATATCTTGTTGTAACCTTGTCATCATAGGCTTTCTCATATATTTTAGATTTTTTCTACCCCGTATCTCTTAAAGCTGCTTAACATTGCTTATGCATTCATTTTCAACTCAAAATGGCATAAAAAAAGATTACCCTTTTGGATAATCTCATCTTGCTTTAAAGTTACGATCAATATGCACTTATTCTAATTCCAGCAAAGCGTTTAATGTTGCTTCAACATCTTTTTCCATAGTATATCTGCGATAACTTAATTCATCAAAGTAATTAACGAAAGTTGTTCTAATAAAGCCGCTTTCCATAATACCTAACATTAAATCTTTAAACTCTCTGATAGGCATTGAAATGTCATTTACCTCGTAATAAAGTTCTAAAATACGATTCAATTTACTATGCAGTGTAGCAATACCTTGATACAGTTGTTCTTTAAACTCATCTGGTGCTTGGTTAAATTGTATATACATACGTAAATAACTGATGTTAGGTTTAAAAACCATATCTATGATAAATTGACGCAAGTTTTCTAAAGTACGTTGCGATATATTTTCTTGTAAGTCTAAGATTCTATTAAAATATTGGATAATTCTATTTGAACATGCTTCATAAATATTAGCTTTGCTTGGGAAATAATAGTATAAGCTCGCTTTTTTTATAGATACACTGTTGGCTATTTCTTCTAAAGTACAACCATAGTATCCTTTTTTCGCAAATAGCTCAATCGCGTTGTTGACTATTTCGTTTTTCATAACGAAATCCCTCCAATTCATCTTTCTCTTTCTCTTCTTCTTGGGTGGAAATATCTATTTTTCAGGGTAATTAGTTTTTGCTTGTTGATTTACAATCGAATACTCTATATTTAACTATCACAGTCAACACACGGTTCGAGTGTTCGTAGAAAATTTAATAGTAAAAGTACTCTTATGGCCATCTTATCATATACGAACACTCTGAAAAAAACATTATCTTGTATGATTTTACGCTACTTTCGTTGTTAAGTAAAACGGTTTCACAAAAATTCATTTTAATCTTACATAAAATTAATGATTTTTTCTATGATTTTTTGTTTCTCTGTGCTTCTTGTCATTAAATGACCTGAATCCTCAAAACATCCAGTTTCAATATCCGATGCATGAACCAACTTTTTAGCGATGCTATCTACACTTTCCTTATACGAAACATCATCTTTTCCACCGTATAATAACAGTGTCGGTGCTTTGATTCTGCCAAGCTCATTCATGGTTTGATTCACAAACGCTTCAAAATGGGCGGCACCCTCTTGATAAGCAGGCACATATGCCATTTCTTCTGCTTGTTCCTCTTCAGTACAACCAATATAGTATTGTAGTCGTGTACCATAATGGTTCAATCTGCTTAACACACCTTCTGCAGATTTATGATAAGGCACTGACATCCCAATCACACGATCTACGTCAAATTGTTCAGCTATTTTTAATGCAAAAATACCACCTAACGACACGCCAAGAACAGTGATTTTACGGTATCCTTTTGCATGTAGAAAACCATAAGCCGCTTCTGCATCTTCCCACCAATCTCTAATATCATATTGTACGAACTCAGAAACAGGCAGACCATGCCCCCTATAACAAGGCGCATAACAGGTATAACCCTCTTTATGTAATGCTTCTGCTACTTCTTTGACATCTTGTACAGTCCCAGTAAAAGAATGCAACAACAACACCGCTTCATCTCCCCCTTCCAAAAAGAGATGTTTCGGTGCTTTCACCTTCAACATACTTACTCACCTCCAACACATTCGTATTAATTCTATTATAGGTTCTCTTTCCTCCTTATTTCCACCTTCAATTAAACACCATTAAATATTGTAAAACTCTTAACAAAAAAGACTAAGAACGTTTAAAATTTGTTCTTAGTCTTACACCGTTATGTTATTTATTTAAGATGTGCCATCGCGCTTTCTTCTTGTTGAATGCGTACATATAGTGAAACTGCATACGGAATAAGCAGTACACTTACTGGATAAGCTTGTGTTAATAAAATCACACCGATTAATTCAGGAATAATATTTAAGAAGTAATTGGGATGTTTAACGAATTTAAAGAGTCCTGATTTTACAATATGATGTTCTTTAAGTATGTAGACCTTCAACGTCCAAATTGGACCTAGTGTACGAATGACCCAAAACAACATCACATAACTGACGATCAGTAATACGAGGCCAATTTGTGATACTACATTAAATGCGGGTTGAGCGATTGTCGCATAAACAAAGCTGGTCACATAGATTAAAATATGTAATAACGCAAGATATTTTGAGTTCTTTGCGCCATATTGCACTGCACCTTGCGCAATCAATTCACGCTCATGACGAATAGAGATGGATAAAGAGTATAAGCGAATAATAAAGAATAAACCTAGAATCATTAAAACCATAAAAAGCGTAACCTGCCTTTTTCTCAAAGAATTAAAAAATCCGAATTTTGAACGATAGCCAAAATCCGGATATCCAACGAATAAGGATAATTGGTTTCATATAGCGGTCAACTAATGAAAATCCATAGAAAATAATTACTTAATTTCCTATTTTCAGTGTAGCGTTTTGTATCTGCATACACCATAAACCAAAGTTTAATAAATTCTTAATTCGAGTTAACAAAATAGATTACAAACGAATGAGACACTGAATTATATACCTATCTTATTCATCTTTTTGTTATGCGTTGTTCACCGTTTAGTTTTTGTATATACTACAAATTAACTAACATACATACAATCCCTCTTTATGTACACGCTTAGCCCAATCACAAAATCAAAGAGACATTGTATAGAGAAAGTGGGCAGTCATTTATGTTACAAGCGATACTTCATGGTGTTTTGTTAGCGTTAGGTCTGATTTTGCCTTTAGGCGCACAAAATGTCTTTGTGTTTAATCAAGGTGCGAATCAGAAAAAATTGACGCATGCTTTACCTGTCATCCTCACTGCAGGATTTTGTGACACATTTTTAATTGTAGTCGCAATACTCGGAGTGTCTTTGATTTTAATGTCTATGCCGACGTTACAATTAGTGATCTATATCATCGGTTTTGTATTCTTAATCTATATGGCTTGGTCACTTTGGAAAGAAAAGCCTTCTAATATTGATGAAATTGAACCGATGAGTCCTAAGAAACAAATTCTATTTGCGCTCTCTGTTTCCTTACTTAACCCACACGCTATTATGGATACAGTCGGTGTCATTGGGACAAGTGCCTCAATCTATGAAGGGGATGACAAATTGGCCTTTTCTATCGCCACCATCTCCATTTCTTGGATTTGGTTTATCTTCTTGGCAGTTTTAGGACGTATAGTCGGCACTGTCGATAAGTCTGGCAAATTCATTTTAATTCTTAACAAAGTATCCAGCGTTATCGTTTTTTTGGTCGCGTTGATTATATTAAAGAATATTCTCGCTTTAATACTCTGAATTTAAAAAGATCTATCCGTATTAATTTAGCTTCTGTGTCTGCAGAAGCTTTTTATTATACTTTCACATATTAAAAAGCACTCAGCACTTTTTGAATTTTAGTCAAAAAGCCTGAGTGCTTGATTACGGGGTTTGATTGAATTGGTCTGGAGGTCCTTCAATCACGTGTCTATTAAGCTATTATTTAAGTTTATTGTTCGTTCACAACTTTCACTGCTTCATTAAGTGACTCTTCAGTAATGCCGTGTGATTGTGTCCAATGTGTTGTAACATTCGCACCTGAACGTTGGAATAAATCAATTAAACGTTCACTTTCAGATACAGGTACGATAGGGTCATGCGTACCCATTGAAAGATAGATGTCTGTGCCACTTAAATCTTTCACATGGTCAATGTGTGTTGGATAAAGCCCTGCGAATAATAATGCTTTCGCAAATTTAGTTTCCTCACGTAATAGTAAGTTAATCGCAATGTTCGTACCATTTGAGAAACCAACTAAGATTGCATTTTCTAAATCAAAGTCATATTCTTTTGCGGCTGCTTGTAAGAACTCATATAATTCTGTGCCGCGTTCTTCTAAGTCTTTCCAATCATATTGACCTTCACCATGACGTTTGAAGAAACGTGTCATACCATTTTCATCCACATTTCCTTTCACACCTAACATGTTATAGTTTGGGTTCAAACGTAATGCGAGCGGGAATAAATCAGATTCGTCTCCACCTGTTCCGTGTAATAAGATGAATGTAGGTTGATCTGAACTTTGACCTTTTCTAAAAATGTGCTTCATTGTATCTAAAGCCATGATAACTGCCTCCTTAGTGATAAATTATTGATTTGTACGGCCTGGTTGGTTGTGGCGCGTTGTTTCAATATGACGTACTTGTGCTTCGATTTGTTCTCTTTTTGGTTCCAAGAATGGTGGTAATGATAAGATTTCACCTACTGTTTCGTATGGTTCATCTCCCATGAAACCTGGACCATCTGTCGCAATTTCAATTAAGATACCTGGATAGAATTTAGAATAAAGTGATTTGAAGAAGTAACGTTCTACAAATCCAGAGTTGCCGATTTGATATTTATTCAAACGGTCAATCCAGACATCTAATTCATCTTTATCAGCCACACGGAACGCAGTGTGATGGATTGTACCATAACCTTGCATACCTGGGTTGCCGCCAAGTTTACGTACGATAACTTGTCCGCCGTTACCGCCTTTTCCTGTTTCGAATAAGTGATAGTCGCCTTCGGATTCAACTTCTTTATAGCCGTATACCTCTTCGAAAATTTGTTTGAATGGATCGAAACGGCTCACGTTTAATTCGATAGGTCCTAAACCGACAATCGCATATTCTTCTGGTACTGGCGCATTTTTCCAAGCAACACCTGGTTCTACACTGTCTGCTGAATCTGATTCATCAGAAATTAATGTGTAAAGTTGGCCATCAAAATCTTCAAAACGTAAGATTTTTTTACCAAATAGTTCTGTTGGCGCTTCATGTTTCACGTCAAACTCACTTAAACGGTCATTCCAAAATTCAATCGCCGCATCTGATGGTACACGTAATGTAATACGTGCAATTTCATCTGTTCCATGTGTACCTTTAGGAATTCCAGGGAAATCGAAGAATGTGACATCTGTTCCTGCATTCCCTTCATCATCCGCAAAGAATAAATGATACGTTTGGATATCATCTTGGTTTACTGTTTTTTTCACTAATCTTAGACCTAATACGTCTGTAAAGAAATCATATATTTTAATCGCATCACTTGTAATCGCAGTGACATGGTGCATACCTTTTAAGTTGTTGTTGTTCATTTATTTCATCTCCTTATCTTTGAATAACTTCCCTTTTCTACTCTTTTCTATCTTATAATGAGGACGTTGTTCTTCTGATATACTTATTATACTTAATATAATAATACTACTTTAGGAATAATGCAAGTATTTATGCTCATACATAAAAAAAGACCCCAAACTTGATATTTTGGAGCCCATTCACTATTGGTTAATCGCAGATTTTTGAACAAACTGCAATTCATAGATTGGATTTTCATCTAATTGATTGAAACTATCGATTTTACCGAATAACTCTATATGCTGTGTTTTACGGCTTAAGTTGTGTTTGAAGTTTATATCTACTTTTAAAGCTGCTTCATAGCCATTCTGTTGAATCGTTTCTTCTAATTCATGAAAGACACCTTCATTAATAGGCACAAGATAATACTCTTTACTTGGTAAAATACTGACATATTTCCTTTGAAGTACTTCTTCTTTACCCATGTGTGTGATTGTGACTATCACTTCTTTTGCGGCACCGCCGCCTAAGTTATACAGCTTTAAAAAGCGATTACTATCTTGGTTTGCTGCGCTGATATTAAATAACTTCAATCGATCATTTTTACTTGTCTGCAGTAAAATTTGATTAAAACCAATGGCTGGCGTAAATGAAATACGCAGTTGATAGAGTTGAATCGATACAGACACTAAATAGAACAAAGCCATAATAAATGTCCCGATAGATCCAATGGCTGATAACAGATTAATCATATATTTCTCCTTTCTTTCATTTTCGCAAAAGACATTCTAACGTATACACAAACGAGAAAAAAGTAATTAAACTTATATACGAAAATAAATTTAAAAATATTAATTTTATCAATATAAAGAAGCACCTAGACAGAACTTCTCTGCTTAGGTGCTCATAGTGATAACTTTAATTAATTTCTACTGTACCTGTATCTGATTCTAATTCAATTGTGTACGAAGCATTGCCATAACGTTTTGCTTTTAAAGCAGGTTGATGAATATCCATATCTACATCTTCTTTATGAATAACCTTAGTATTTTTAGGTGATTCTGCATAATCTACCTCAATATCACCTGTGTCTGATTGTACTTGGAGATTCACATCGCCTTTGATACCTTTGACTTCAGTATCGCCAGTATCATTTCCAATTCTCATATTTTTGAAAAGTGTTTGCGTGATTTCAATATCACCTGTATCACTTGTTAAATCTACTTTATTAAGATTAGCTGCTTTTAACACTAACTCTCCTGTATCCAATTGCGCTTCTAAATGATTCGCTTTTAAACCTTCAATTGTCATGTCTCCTGTATCATTGTAAATTGTCACATCTGACAATTGACGTTCAGGTACTGTAATTGTGATAGTACTGTTTGTAATATTTCCAAATGTAAAATTGATCGTAGGGTTTGGAAGTTTTGATTCAACTGCTAATGTATCACCTTTGATAGTACTGTTAATTTTTGTTTTTCCTTTAATACCACCTTCCCCCTTAACATGGAAGTGGTCACCTTTTTTAATGATGACGTTTGATGTATCCGTATTGATTTTCAAGTTTTTTATTTTCGCATCTTCATGCTTATAGTCTTTTGTGTAATGAATTGGATTATCAGCTTTTTTAAGTTGCTTTTTTCCTTCTACATAGCCCGCAATTCCGAAACCGACTGTAATCACTAAGCCTATACTAAAGATAATCAACAATGCTTTTTTCATGATTGCGCACTTCCTTTCACAACTTTAATATTCCAACGTAAATATTTCATAAAGAGAACGAAGCTCCATTTATAAGCAAGGTACGTTACTGTAAATAACATCAATCCGATTCCAAAGCATGTAAATGAAACGTAGATATCTAGAGGAATAATTTCTCCAAATCCATCTATCATGCCTTTGACCAGTAAGAATATAGGTGCAGCTAGAAAAGTAAGCGTCGCCACACCTAAAGATAAAAGCACACCGAACCATGTCGCAATTACAATGGTAATAACGAAGAAGTTTAAAATACTTAATCCCATAACCGCTAACACAGCATTCGTGACATTGCCGGCATTGCGAGAAGATTCTGCTTTATCTACCGCCGCATTCGCACTCATTTCACGCCCGATGTCTTTCGGATTACCTAATTCCCGGGAAATTTCTTCTTCAGTTTTTCCTGCTTCTTTACCACTGATGAAGTGTGTTTCATACTCGTTTAAAATATCTTGGCGTTCTTCCGGTGAAACGCGCGTTAAATAACGATTTAATAACTGTAAATATTCTTGTTTACTCATCTCTCTCACTCTCCTCAATAAATAAATCTACAGCTTCTGTAAAGGCCTTCCATTCTTCAAGTAGTGCTTCTAAACGTTCATGACCTTCTTCGGTAATTCGGTAATACTTGCGTGCTGGTCCTTCTGTCGACGGTTTAAAATAAGTTGTTAAATAACCTTCCTTAACTAAACGGCGCATTAAAGGATAGACGGTACCTTCTGCGATTGTGATACGCGGTGTTATCTTTTGTACAAGTGAATAGCCATACTGATCTTCACCTTGAATAATAAGCAAGACTAAAAATTCAAGTGCGCCTTTCTTAAATTGTATATTCATAGCAAACCTCCAACACATTATTCAGTACTGTTTAATGTTTAATAGTAGTTCACTTATAATATACCCCTTACTATTAAATAATACAAGGTAGTGATTAAAAATCTTTGTCAGCTTGGTGACTTTTGTGAAGTTAACTTAAAGAAATGAATAAAAAAAGATGAATTCCACCTTCTGTAGTGAAATTCATCTTCTATCATTCATTAATGTATTGATGATTTAGCCTTTTACTTTTTCAGGCCATACTTCTTCCGCAATACTTTTGACTAAACGAATTTTAGCCCATTGTTGTGCTTCAGTTAAGTTATTACCTTCTTCTGTTGATGCGAAGCCGCATTGTGTACTTAAAGCTAAACGGTCTAACGGGATATATTGTGACGCTTCTTTAATACGTTTTATGACTTCATCTATATCTTCTAATTCACCATCTTTAGAAGTAATGAGACCTAATACGACTTGTTTATCATCTGATACGTATTGAAGCGGTTCAAATCCACCTGAACGATCACTATCGTATTCTAAAAGATAAGCATCTACATTTTCTTGGTCGAACAACGGTGTTGCGACACTGTCATATGCGCCTGATGCGAACCATGTGGAACGGTAATTACCGCGACAAATATGAGTTTGAACACGCAAGTCTTTAGGTAAACGTTCAATTGCGCGGTTATTCACGTCTTTGAATAATTGTTTTAAGCGTTCTTTTTCTTGTTGGTCACCGTTTTTACCGTTAATTTCAGTTTGGTCTCCGACTAAACGCCCCCATGTTGTATCGTCAAATTGAATCGTTTTGAGACCCGCTTCATATAAATCTTCAATCACTGTTTGATATGCATCCGCAATGGCATCAATTAATGCGTCATCTGTTTCGTAATATTTGCGTGTTGCTTCAATATTTTCTTTTCGTGTCAGCTCTGAGAAGAGTCTGGCAGGTGCTGGTACAGTTTGACGTGCCTCGATACCTTCTGGTGTATGAGCTAATAAGAATTTGAAGTCTGCCACAAACGGATGATTGTCTCCTGAAATCGGGCCTGATAAACGTGCTGTTTCAATACGAGATTGAACCGCATCGAACTCAAATCCGCCTTCATCTTTGACTGTTTCTACACCATTCAATCCCCAGAAGAAATCTAAATGCCACCAACTTCTACGAAATTCTCCATCTGTAATAGATTTCAAACCATTCTCTACTTGCTTCTCAATCAATGTTTTAATCTCACGGTCTTCTACTTCTCTTAAGGCAGCTTGATCGATTTCTCCTTTTTCGAACGCTGCACGCGCTTCTTTTAATGCCTCTGGTCTTAAGAAACTTCCTACAATATCATAACGTAATAATTCACTCATCTTAACTTCCCCCTATGTTTATGTTCTTATTTCAAATAATAAAAAAGCCCCCATAAAGCCTATACTAAAGCTTTACAGGGGCGTAGAATTCGATTCTGCGCGGTACCACCCAGTTTCAAGAAGTCCATACTTCTCCTCAACAGTACTATCATACTCGAGCAGTGGTAACGTTTGCTAACACGTGCCAACTTAACGATTCAGCTGACAGATTCAGAGTCCATTTTCGATATTGTCGAATTACTTTTTCACACCAACCAAAAGCTCTCTGTTAATTCTTCAATATGTACTTTACTCATCATAATCAATTAATATTATTTGAATTAATCCTAGTCTATAGTTAAAAGAATATTCTGTCAATAAGAAAATTCACACTAAAAATTAAATCGACGTGAAATCTAATTTTTCTCTCCAGTTTAATTCATTCATAATTGTAATTCCGTGCCGTATTAATAACGCTGCGCAGACACCCTCGCCTGATTTCAAGTCACCACTGAATGTACCATCATAAATTTCAGAGGTTCCACAAGAAGGACTTTTCGACTTTAGAATCATTGCCGTACATTGATGTGCTTGTAATAATTCCAATGCCTTTAATGCACCTTCTTTAAATGCCTCCGTAACATCTTCACCTGTCGTCGCAATGACTTTAGCACGACCTGACCACACATCAAAACCATCCCCGCCAACAATTTCAGCTGCTGGTCTCGGTGTAGTCAAACCGCCTAATACTTCAGGACATAGCGCTATCGCTTTATCCTCTTGAACAAGTTGGCGTAATGTATCATTCAATTTATGACTGCCGTCGTAACGTACATTCTCTCCAATTAAACACGCACTGATTGCGATCATGAACTTCTCTTCTTTCTTACTTTTCTTCTAGCCAATCTTTAATCACTTCCAATGGAACCATTTGTCTGATTGTTGCCTCAATATCATGAATTTGGGCTTTTCTTCCCATACTGCTAGCCATATTCATTGGTTCATAATTCTCCCATTGTTCCAGCTCTTGCATTTTCTCTCTGATTTGTTGTTTAGCGAATGTTGTCATTTTATTTACCACCTTTTTCTCATTTTGGATAAATAAAATAGCCCTCCTTGCAAGAAGAAGCGCTTCACGTACGTCTTCTTATCTTTCAAGTTACCTTGTTGGATTTAGCACGTCACCTTGCGGTTGTTGCTGGAGCTTCACAGGGCCAAGTCCCTCCACTCACTCTTAATAAGAACTATTTTATTTATTACTATCATACCGTATTAACTTATTTTTTCAACTTATTTGATAAACTTTATTGATTTAAACCAACATAATAAAACACTGAAATATCGTTTATTCCAGTGTTTTGATTTCTTATAAGTCAGTCATATCCTCACTTTTAATATCGTCTTCAGATGACTTCTTATCAGATGATTTCTTGTCTTTAATATTAATTTTGATTGAACCGATGTTTGGATCCTCGTAGTTCTCTTGATCTTTCGCTTTTAATAACACAGGTGACTCTAAATCATTTAACTTGTACGTTTCAATAGATGAAATTGTACTTCCTTTTTTAATATTATCTTCACCTTTATCTCTTTCACTATCATAAGTTTCTCCTCTTACATGACCATAATCTAAGCGCTTTTCTGAATCTTTACTATCTTGATACGCTTCAAACACTTTCAAATAAGACCTAGTTGGTTTAACTTCATTGTCATCTTTACTGTTATTCGTCACTTCATATTTTACAACTAAAACATCATCATCTTGATATTCTGTTGTCCCCTTAGGCACAATTTCTGTACCCACAATTTTCACCTTTACCCCTTTGATTTCAACTGCGTTATCTTTAATTTTAGCTTTTTCTTTTGTTTTTGCTTGTTTCGCATCTAAACTAGATGTTTCCTCTTTCTCCGACTCCTCTTTTTTGTCACCACAAGCCGCTAAAATTAATACTGATGCACTTAATAAACATAATAGCCTCTTCATGATATCCCCCCATTTGTTTAATGTGTTGCATTATTACAAATCATTATACACAAATTTCATAAAATAGTTAACTTTATACAGAAGAATATTTTAGTTCTATTCTTTATACATTCTTTAACATTTACTATACTTTTTCGATGATAAATTTCATTGATAATACACTTCAGCAAAATAGTTGGTATTGTATCTCTTACTTAAATTGATAATTTGAATTCATTTTTAGAATGTGCGAATAAAATAATTCTAATCCCGTTTCAATTTCAGGAACGTTTCTCTTGCTTTAGTCACTTCATACGAATGTCATCATAGTCTAAAGATAGTACGTCCAAGCTATCGATTTCATTTATATGATACACTGCAGTTATATGCATTAAAGGGGGAAAATTAAATATGGGGTACATTTATACTTATGAGGATAAGGTGCATCCTTCTTGGATTGATCATAATCAACATTTACATGATGCACAGTATTTTTCAATTTTCAGTGATGCGGTCGTCGGTTTCTTTGCGAAAATGGGGTTCTCGATTGATTACCGACAAAAACATGACACAACAATTTTTAATTTAGAAGCACATATCACTTACTTAAAAGAAATGTTGCTAGATGAAACGTTTACGGTAGAAGTTTATGTTTATGACTATGACCATAAACGTGTACATTTCTTTTTAAAGATGTTTAATCAAGATCAAATACCGACTGCAACGTATGAGGTTATCATGATGGCTATTGATAACCAACAACGTCGCAGCAGTGCTTTTCCAGATTTTGTTTTTGATAACATCAAAACATATTATGAGGAACAAGGGGAATTTGAAACACCGAAACAACTCGGTCATGCGATTGGTATTCCTAGAAAATAAAGGCTCTATAATAAATTCGGTTGATGAGATAA
>NZ_KV837007.1:0-2949 GCF_001838465.1 Staphylococcus sp. HMSC061G12 | reverse complement strand
TGGTTAGCTATATTTTTTACTTTGCAACAGAACCGTAAAATTGCTAAAGAAGTAGATATTACAAGACAGACCGTATATCGAATTAAAAATGAAAGAACAAAATAATTAATAAAATGAGTAAAAAGTGATTGTATAACACATTAGGAAATGATAATATGTTATACAATAACCTGCTTCTTTTAATTTAAAATTCTAAACTTTATTAAACTGTAAAAATGATAATTTCAAACTTCTTCATATTTTTCCCTTTAATAAGATATGAAGACGAAACATCTCTTCCAAAAGATAAGTAAAAAAGTGAGCGTTATTATCTATATAGACAATAACGCTCACTTTTAGTTTCATTGTTATTTTTCCAATCCATCAGTTAAAACATCTAAATTATACTCTAAATATTTAAGATAAGTATCAGCTACGCCACCTTCTTTACTAATTTCATCAGAGTAAATTGGTTTCTTGTAAATTGATACGCCACTTTCTTTAGATACGGTTTCCATTGGACGCTTATCTACGTTTGATTCTACAAATAAGTGAGATGGCTCATTTTTATCAATAAATTTTACTAAATCTTTGATTTGTTCTGGAGATCCATTCTCGTCCGTGTCTATCGCCCAAATATAACCTTCTTTTAGGTCATAACGGTCTGTTAAATATTGGAAAGCTTGTTCACTCGCTACAAAAACACGATCTTTCTTAGGAATATCGCCTAATTGTTTTTCATAATCATCTTCGATGTTATGTAATTTTTTTAAATATGCTTTTTCATTTTCTTTATAATAATCTTTGTTTTTTGGATTTCTTTCAGATAAAGATTTCGTGATATTTTTAATCATTTTTTCTCCTACTTTCGGATCAATAAATGCATGAGGGTTCACTTCTTTTTTGCCATCTTCATCTTTAATGTATTTAGGTTTAACACCTTCTGTTGTTTTTATCGCATTTTCTTTTGAAAAATCAGAAGACTCTAAAGCTTTAAATAACCAACCTTTACTGCCACCTTCTAAATTCAATCCATTATAGAAAACCAAATCGGCACTCGAGATATGTTTAATGTCATCTGGTTTAGGATCGTAGTCATGCGGGTCAGTGCCTGTAGGCACTAAATTTTTAACTTCAACGTGCTCTCCGCCAATTTCTTTAACCATATCATCAATCATAGAAAAACTTGTGACCACTTTGATTTTATCTTTATCTACTGATTCTAATTCTTTATCTGAATCACCGTCTTTATCTCCATTACTACAAGCTGCTAAAACAACAGAAAGTGTAATGGTGAATAAAAATAATATCACTTTTTTCATTATAAAAATCCTCCTAAGTTAATGTTTAATCATTCTCCACAATAGCCCATTTCTAGGTGCTAAGAAGAATGTGATAATAAATATAGCTGTAATAACTAATACAATAACCACACCTGAAGGTAAGTTAAATGTAAAACTAAAGAACAACCCAATAATAGATGAAATAGCACCTATCAACGCTGATAAAAGAATCATGGTTGATAGTCTTTTAGTCAGTAAATAAGCTGTCGAAGCTGGCGTAATCAATAAAGAAACAACTAAAATAACACCGACGGTTTGTAATGAGGCAACAGTTACTAACGTTAATAACACCATGATTGTGTAATGGATGAATTTTGTTGGTAAACCTGAAGCTGCAGCCATGGTTGGATCAAACGTTGATAGTAAAAATTCTTTATAAAAGATCACTACAATAATTAAGACAATCGCAGCGACAATAAATGTTAATGTTCGATCCTGTTCTTTAACTGTCAGTACATTACCAAATAAAATTTCCGTTAAATCTATGGACGATTGCGCTTTCGTAACAAGTAAAACCCCTAAAGCTAGAAAGGCAGAAAAAACAATACCTATAGATGAATCGCTTTTGATTTTACTGTTTTGGTTAACGAAACCGATTCCTAAAGCTGCCATAATCCCAAAGACTACCGCACCGTAGAAAAAATTAATGCCCATCATATAAGAAATAGCTACACCCGGTAGAACTGCATGTGAGATAGCATCTCCCATTAGCGCCAAACTTCTTAATACGATGAAACAACCAATAACGCCACAGATGATTCCGATGACAACAGAAGTTACAAGTGCTCTTTGAAGAAAACTAAACTGAAATAACTCATGTATAAATTGACTAATCATTTTTATCCCCACTTTCAGAAGGGATCAAAATATTTGTGCCAAAGGCTTGTGCTAAGTTATCTCCCGTAAACACATTTTCAACAGAACCAAAATCGATTAAATGTTTATTTAAAAGAATAAGGTTATCGAAATATTTACTGACTTTGGATAAGTCATGATGAACAATTAAAATTGTTTTTCCAGATTCAGCTAGTTCTTTTAATAAATCAACAATGATATTTTCACTTGTAATATCGATGCCAACAAAAGGTTCATCAAGTAATATCAAATCTGTTTTCTGAACTAACGTTCTAGCAATTAACACTCGTTGAAATTGTCCTCCTGATAGCTCCCCTATTTGTCGATCTTTATATTCCGACATATCCACTTTGTTAAGGGCTTCTGTTGCCATTGCTTTTTCTTTTTTCCCAGGTAACTGCCACGGTTTTAACCGAGGGTATATACCTAAAATGACACAATCTAAAACTTTCATAGGAAACGTTGTATCGATATTACTTTTTTGTTCGACGTATGAAAGATTTTTAAGTTGCTTATGTATAGGCTTACTTTTAAAAAATGTTTGTCCTTTGTGTGGTATTAAATTAATCATTGCTTTAATCAAAGTTGATTTACCTGCCCCATTTGGGCCAATAATCCCAACAATTTGTCCTTCTATCATTTGTAAAGAAACATCTTGTAAAGCTCGGGTTTGATTATCATAAACCACTGACAAGTTTTGTACATCTAACACGCTATTCCCTTCTTTCTTCACTTGCGTAAATAATATATTTAGGATATCCTAAATATATTA
>NZ_KV837006.1:0-732 GCF_001838465.1 Staphylococcus sp. HMSC061G12 | reverse complement strand
TTCAGGAACTTCTCTTATATCACATAAAACTTCTTTAAACTCTTTTTTGGTTACTTTATCCTCGTTTATTGTTAATTTAAATAAATAATCATTTAACTTCTTAATTTCATGAACGCTATAACCGTAACGTAATAAAACTAAATCTTTTGTTTTTAGATCAGGTGCTAATTCTTCTTGTAAAACATCTATAGATTGCTTAATTAACAACAATTTAGACTCTAATTCTTCATTATTCATTCAAAACACACTCTCTTATATCAAAGTTTGACCTACTTGAGATACCCAGTAAGCAATGCTGCGAGCAGAAGAGTCTTTTATACCAGTTCCCATTAACGCTTGAGCAACTTGACCTTCTACATTCCCCCACGTAGCTTGTTCTTGTTTTAAAATCTTATTTAAAGCCGGTTCAACATATTTATCCCAACGTTTTTCTAAAGACTTACCAGCACGAGGACTTATCTTTTTAACTCCTGAAAAAACAGCTTTTTTGTTTTTTATCATTGCCTTAATTCCTTTTTTTACAGCAAAAGAACCACCAATTCTTTCTGAAGTCCCTTCTTTAAGATTAGTCGGCAAATTATTAATAGTCTGTTCAGTTACATATTCAGGATTTCGAAACAAATCATCTAAAGCTTTATTATCTTTTTCAATTTCTGCACTCGAGTTACTAACTGCCTTTTGTGTTTCTAATGATTCACTTGCACTAGCCATAGGACTTACCGTTGTTAATAA